>QGUL01000115.1 GCA_003242425.1 Pseudomonadota bacterium
ACTGGCTGCATCCCTTCGGTCCCTTGCTGAAGAACGTCCCGCTCTTCGCCGTCATCCTGCTGCTCCACGAATTCGAGGACGTACCGCGCCGGTGGACTACCTGATCCTCAAGTGGCTGCACATCCTTTCCTCGACCCTGCTGTTCGGCACGGGGCTGGGTTCGGCCTTCTACATGTACTTCACCAACCGCACGCGCAACGTCGCGGCAATGGCGGTGGTGACGCGCAAGGTCGTGGTCGCCGACTTCCTGTTCACCACCCCGACCGCGATCCTGCAGCCGCTCACCGGCTTCTGGCTCGCGCATCTGGCGGGCTTTGCGCTCACTTCGCCCTGGATTCTGTGGTCGGCGGGACTCTATGTGCTGGCGGGCGCGTGCTGGCTGCCCGTGGTGTGGATCCAGATCCGCATGGCGCGGCTGGCCGGAGAAGCGGCGGCAACGGGCGGCGACGTCGATCCGCTCTACTGGCGTTTGCACGCGATCTGGGTCGCGCTCGGCATTCCGGCCTTCGTCGCCTTCATCGGAATCTTCTACCTCATGGTGGTGAAGCGTCTGCCCTTCTGAGCACGCCATCGCGCGGTGGCGGCCAGACCCAGCGCGAGTGCCGCGTAGACGTAGAACAGCGAACGGTCCTTGAGCCGCGCTTCGAAACCGGGCACGAAGCGATAGGGCACCACGTGATAGTCCACCACGTAGGCGGTCGTTGCGGTGGCGGCGCCGCCCAGCAACGCTTCGGGCACACTACGTTCGGCGCGCCGGCCGAACGCCGTCTCGAAACCGAGCGCCCAGAAAATCGACGCGCCGTGATGCAGCAGGAAACCGACCGCGGTGTTGCGGCCGTCACGCTTCGCCTGTTTTTCGGCGCTGCCGCCCCAGGCGATATGGCTCACGGCATTGATCGGGCCCGCCGCATGACCGCGCTGCTTGTGGCCGCACCAGGCAGCGACCGCACCCGACGCGAGCGCGGCAACCGTCCCGGAGACGAGTGCACGGGGAAACGCTTCGTTCCAGAGACGCATCATGGACGAGGCGGCACGGTCATGAGGAAGTCCTCTTCCTCCAGCGTGCGCTTCAGGCGTTCGAGCGCTTCGTGCAAGTCGCGCTGCGGGTCGCCGAGCGCGCGCCTCGCCATTTCGCCCCTCGCGTCGCGCGGAACGAGATAACGCATTTCGACACTCACTTCCGTGCCGTACGGCAAGCCCGTACCGGGGGCGGCCGGCGTGTCGCGGAAACACACCACCCCTTCGTGCGGGACGGGGCTGTCCTCGCTGCGCCACCGGATCGCCTTGCCCGGATCGTCGTCTGTGATTTCGCTCACCCAGGACACTGGCAGGCCTTCGGCGGTGCGCGCATGCCAGCGCGAACGCCGGTCGTCGATCTCTTCGACACCGTCCACCCGCGCCATGATCGCGGCCAGGTTCTGCACGTTCCGCCAGTAGCGGTAAGTAGTATCGCGACCGACGTCGAGGCGGATGCTGTCCGAGACAGTCAAAGGTTCCAGTTCAGCGCCGGCGGTCATCGCCATCTTCGGCAGACGGCCGGTGAGCGCCTGGTAGAGCAGCCCCGCCCCGGCAAGCGCGCTCAAGCCGCGCAAGGCCATACCGCCCCGCGACAGCAGCCCGAAGGCAAGCAAGGCGACGCCGCCGGTGGCACAACCCACGCGGCTCGGCGTGAGTTCACTGTAGGAATCAGAAGCCATCACGCGCCTCTTGGTGGAAATCGTCTTGCGGCTGCTGCAACGCTTATGCCGGGCACAGGGGATGCACGTCGGCATAGACCCAAAACAGGAGCGCTTCCCCATGAAAGACACCGCCAGTCGCAAAAACTCGCCTTCGTCCACGGAACGGACGGGCAGGCATCCGAACGATGCGCGCGGCCGCGAGGCCGAAAAACTGCCGGAGAACCGCGAGCAACTCGGTGTGAACGAGGACCACAAAAATGCCGGGATGGAACGCGGCAAGCGGGGCACCTATCCCTGATCGCCCGGCGGCTACGGTGCAGCGCCGGCTGTGGTGGCGGGCGGCGCTTTGCGTCGCTGCGTGGTGGTGCGCCATGCCGCTCGCTGCGGACCAGAACGAGCTGCGCGCCTTGAGGGAGGCAATCGATGCGCTGGCAGCGGAACAACAAGCCCTCTACCAGCAATTCCAGATGCTGCAGGCCCTGCGCATGAACGAGCAGCGCTATGCCGCCGAGGCCTACGCCCCGGACACCGGCCCGCCGCGCAACTACGATGACGTGGTACGCGAACGCCAGGCCGCGCTCGACCGGGCGGCAGCCTACCAGGCGGAAATGGACGAACTCTATGAACGCTACCGCCAGATCGAGCTGGAAAAGCGGCCGCTGCTCGAACGCTTGCGTGCGCTGTCGCTCGAAACGCCGGCCGAGCCTTGAGCGCGGTTCACCCGTGCGACGAAAGCATGCGTTCCACGTAGCGCGCGACCAGATCCACTTCCAGGTTCACGCGGCCGCCGGGCCGCAGATGCTTCAAGGTCGTGACGGCAAGCGTATGCGGAATGAGATTGACCTCGAACTCCGCCCCCTCGACCGCATTCACGGTAAGACTCACGCCTTGAACCGCGATCGAGCCTTTGCGGGCGATATAGCGCGCAAGCGCCTCGGGCGCGCGGATGCGAAGGCGACGACTTTCGCCTTCGGGCGCGAAGGCGACCACCTCGCCCACGCCGTCCACATGTCCCGACACCAAGTGTCCGCCGAGGCGATCGGCAAGGCGCAGCGCCTTCTCCAGATTGACCTCGCCGGGCCGGTCGAGACCGACGGTGCAGGAAAGCGTCTCGTGCGAGACGTCGACCACGAAGCCGCGCGCATCGTGCGCGACCACCGTCAGGCACACGCCGTTCACGCAGATGGAATCGCCGAGCGCGACATCGTCCATGGGCAGCGTGCCCGCATCGATGCGCAGGCGCAGACCCTTGTCGCGCGGCTCGATGTCGGTGATGCGGCCCACGGCCGCGACGATACCGGTGAACATGCAGGCACTCCGATGCAAAGGCCCGAAGCGTACTACGGCCCAGGGGCGAACGCACGGCGTCGTGCAACCTCCGCGCGGCCGGACCGTTCAGATCTCAACGACGCGGCAAGGAGCGGTATATGAACGCACGGGTGGTGATGCTGGGCTATGCAAGCGGTATCGGCGCCAGAGATCCGGGCTGCGGCGACGGTCCCTTGCGCCTGCGCACGAGCGGACTCGACGAGATGCTGCAGGCACGCGGCGTGGACGCCGTCTGGGGCGAGATTTACTTTCCCGAGCCGCGCCGCGGCGAAACCGTGCGCGATACGATCCAACGCCTCAACAAGCGGCTCACCCTGCGTGTCACGGAAGTGCTTCAAGGCGGCGGACGGCCGCTGGTGCTGGGCGGCGACCACAGTTCCGCCGTCGGCACCTGGCGCGGCGTGCTCACGGCGCTGGGCGCGGACAAGAAGCTGGGGCTGCTCTGGATCGACGCTCATCTGGACGCCCACACGCCGGAAACCACGCACACCGGCATGATCCACGGCATGCCGCTCGCGGTACTGCTGGGGCGCCTCGGCCGCGGCGGTCCGGGCCAGGCGGTGGTGCGGCCCGGGCATGTGGCGATCGTCGGCGCGCGCAGTTTCGAAGCCGAGGAAGCCATGCTGCTGCGCGAACTCGGCGTGCGCGTATACGGCATGGAGGAAATCGAGCAACGCGGCCTCGCGGAAGTCTTGCGCGAAGCGCACGCCCGCGTGGCGCGTGAAACCGACGCCTACGGCATCAGCGTCGACATCGATTCCCTGGACCCGAACGATGCGCCCGGAGTGGGCACCCCGGAACCGGGCGGCCTGCGCGCCGGACCGCTGCTTGCCGCGCTGGCGGAAATCACCGCGGCACGCGAACCTGTCGCGCTGGAGATCGCCGAATTCAACCCCCACCACGATCGCGAAGACCGGACGCTGCGGATCGTGCACGAGATCGCCGCCGTCCTGACGGGCGCGGCGCAGCAGGACTCGCCGGCCGAAGTCGAACGGCGTTACGGCGTGTCGGGCGAGGCGACGCTGCCGCTGGTACTGGTGCGCGGCGAAGGCGTGTGGCTCTGGGACCAGGGCGGCCGGCGCTATCTCGACATGATGGCGGCGTATGCGACGGTGAACCACGGTCATGTGCACCCGCGACTGGTGCAGGCGCTGATGCAGCAGGCGCATCAATTGACGCTCGGCTCGCACGCCTTCCACAACGACCGCCTGCCCGCCTTGCTCGCGCGGCTGTGCCAGTTGCTGCACATGGATCGCGCCCTGGCACTCAGCACCGGCGCCGAGGCCGTGGAGGCGGCGCTCAAGGCCGCGCGCAAATGGGCTTATCGCGTCAAGCGCGTGCCGGAGGGCAAAGCCGAGATCATCGCCTGCGAAGGCGGCTATCACGGCCAGTCGATCACGCTCGCCGGCATGTCGTCCGAAGCCGGACGGCGCGAAGGCTTCGGCCCCTATCCCAAGGGCTTCAAGCTCGTCCCCTACGGCGATGCCGTCGCGCTCGAACGCGCCGTCACCCCTCATACCGCCGCGTTCGTCGTCGAGCCCATTCAGGGCGAAAGCGGCATCGTCGTGCCGCCCGCGGGCTATCTCGCGCAATGCAAGCGGATCTGTGAGGACAACGGCGTGCTGTTCCTCGCCGACGAAGTGCAGACCGGCCTGGGACGCACGGGCGCGCCGCTCGCCTGCGACCACGAAGGCGTCCGCCCGGACGGTCTCATGCTCGGCAAAGCCCTGGGCGGCGGCATGCTCCCCGTGTCGGCTTTTCTTGCGCGCGCCGACCTGATGAGCGTGTTGGGACCCGACGACCTGGGCAGCACCTTCGCCGGCAATCCGCTCGCCGCCGCGGTGGCACTCGAAGCGCTGAACGTGATGGTCGAGGAACACTACGCGCAGCGCGCCGCGGCGCTCGGCGAACGGCTGCTCACGGGCTTACGCGCCATCCACAATCCGCTCGTGCGCGAAGTGCGCGGGCGCGGCCTGCTGATCGGCATGGAACTGGATGTGGATGCGGCCGGCATGCGCACCGTGCTGGAACGTCTGACCGCGCGCGGGATATTGAGCTGCCCGGCCGCGCGGAACGTGGTGCGCCTGTCGCCGCCGCTCGTCATCCAGGCGGCACAGATCGATTGGGCGATCGACGAGATTGCGCACGCGCTGCACGAGGCGCACGCCGCGATCGGCGACGGCAAGGCTCAACGCAGTACGCGGGCGAGCAGACGCACGTCCGGCCCGATGCGCGCGACGTCCTGAAACTCGAGCCGCCAGCGCGCATCGAGATCCTCGATACGGGGGAGGTTGAACATGCCGCTGGGCGATTCGCCCAGCAGGCTGGGCGCGAGATAGACCAGCAGCTCGTCCACCAGGCCTTCGCGCATCAGCGAACCGTTGAGTTTGAAACCGGCTTCGACGTGGATTTCATTCAATTCGCGCCGGCCCAGCTCGCGCATGAGCTCGGCGAGATCCACTTTGCCGCCTGCGTTCGGCAACACCACGACTTCCACGCCGCGCGCCTGCAGGGCCGCGATGCGCGCCTCGTCGTTCACCGCCGCGGCGACGAGCACCTTGCCGGACTGGAACAGCTTCGCGTCGAGCGGCGCTTCCAGACGGCTGTCGACCAGCACCTTGAGCGGCTGGCGCGGCGTCTCGACTTCGCGCACGTCGAGGCGCGGATCGTCGTCGCGCACCGTGCCGATGCCGGTGAGGATCGCGCAGGCGCGTGCGCGGAAGGCATGGCCGTCGCGCCGGGCCTCGACGCTGGTGATCCACTGGCTCTTGCCGTTGGCAAGCGCCGTTTTCCCGTCGAGCGAGGCGGCGACTTTCAGACGCACCCAGGGCGTGCCACGGGTCATGCGCGAGACGAAGCCGATGTTGAGCGCGCGCGCCTGCTCCTCCATGAGGCCGGTCTCCACCGCGATGCCCGCGGCGCGCAGCTTCTCGAAACCGCCGCCCGCGACGCGCGGATTGGGATCACGCATCGCCGCCACCACCCGCGCCACGCCCGCTTCGATCAGCGCATCGGCGCAGGGCGGCGTGCGGCCGTAGTGGGCGCAAGGCTCCAGGGTGAGATAGACGGTCGCGCCGCGCGCCCGCTCGCCCGCGGCGCGCAAGGCCAGCACCTCGGCGTGCGGTTCGCCGGCGCGTTCATGGAAGCCTTCGCCGACGATCGCGCCGTCGCGCACGATGACGCAGCCGGCGCGCGGGGTGGGCGTGGTGGTGGAGAGGCCGCGCGCGGCCAGTTGCAGCGCGCGGCGCATGCAGTCGTGATCGGAGGACATCGTTACCCCGAACGGCGGAGCGGCCCAGGCGCCGCGCG
>QGUL01000480.1 GCA_003242425.1 Pseudomonadota bacterium
CCGCGGACGGGGGCCCGCCATGCGCAACTTCAAATGGCGATAGGCCGGGCCCAACAACGCGGTCGACCTTTTAGCCTCGACCGGCTCATGCAGGACGATCTCGCCGGGTTGCGCGCCGGTGCGCGCGCGGGCAGCGGCCCGGCCTCGGACGAGGAGCGGGCGTCGGCGTTGCGTCTGGCGGGCATCGGCGAGCTGCTGACGGCGCTGGCCGATGCCGAGCGCGAGCGCTTGCGACGCAACCAGACCGAGGCGGAGGCCGCGGCTGCATCCTTGCAGACGCTCATCGTCGCCGGTTTCGGCATCTGCCTGCTCGTTCTGATCCTGGCGCTCATGTATCTCGATCGCACCGCGCGGGCGCACCGGGCGATCCAGCGCCGGGTGATGGATCTCAACCGCGCCCTTGAAAAGCGCGCCGAGGCGTTGCAGGCGATCAACAAGGAATTGGAGGACTTCTCCTATTCCGTTTCGCACGATCTGCGCGCGCCGGTCCGCGCGATTTCGAGCTTCGCGCATATCCTCGAGGAAGAGTACGGCGCGGCGCTCGATGCCGAAGGACGCCGCCTGCTCGGCGTGGTGCGCGGCAACGCCGAGCGCATGGGCCGGCTCATCGACGATCTGCTCGCCTTTTCGCGCGTGGGCCGTCAGGCGCTGCATCGCGAGCCCGTCGACATGAAGGCATTGGTGGAAGAGGTGATCGCCGCTTTCCGCGCCGATTCGCGCGACACCCTGCGGGCGCGTTTCGAAGTCGGCGATCTGCCGCAGGCCTTCGGCGACGCAGCGTTGTTGCGTCAGGTGTGGGCGAACCTCATCGACAATGCGTTGAAATACTCCGGCAAGGCGGAACAGCCGGTGATCCGCATCTTCGGCGGCGTGCAGGACGACGGCTGGGCGGCATACACCATCGAAGACAACGGCGTGGGGTTCGACATGCGTTACGCCGGCAAACTGTTCGAGGTGTTTCAGCGCCTGCATCAGGGCCAGGAGTTTCCCGGAACGGGGGTCGGCCTGGCGATCGTGAAAAGGATCGTCGACCGGCACGGCGGCCGGGTCCGGGCCGAAGGCGCGCCGAACCAGGGGGCGCGTTTCAGCTTTCTGCTGCCCCTCGATGCCGACGGCAACGAGGCTTGAGCGGTCGGCCGGGCGGGGCGCAGCGCCTCGTGCGTGCCGCACAGCCGGCGAGCCCCGCACTTGCGCCGCTTCGGGTCGGCCGGTTGCTTGCTTCAGCCAAGCCGGTACGGTCCGGTGTCCCACGCGTCCGCAGCGGCGCCGGCCCGGTCAACCTTGGGCGGAGTGCGCCTCCAGATGAAAGAAAAACTGCTCAGGTGGTTCGGCGCCAGGCGTGGCAAGGGTGCGCAGGCGCGCAACGATGCGTCCGCGCACGGCGGCGAATCCGTACCGCCGGCCGCCGAACGAAGCGGCGTAACCGTGTTCGCGGCCCCGGAGCTTCCCGCGCGCCGCTTCCGCAATCTGACGCTGCCGGAAGCCGGTCAGAGCGAGTTCCCGGACGAAAGCGATACGCAGCCGGCGTTCAAGATCCGTCTGGCCAAATCCGCCGGTTTCCGGCGCGAAGCGAGCACTCTGGTGAGCCGCCGCTACAGCGACCGCGGCTATATCGTTCCGGGCATTCCCAGCGATCCCGATCTCTATTCCTTCCTGGCCTACGACGACGGCGCGGTGGTCGGCACCGTGAGCACCCGCCCCGATCTCCCGCGCGGCTGGTCGCCCACCAGACCTATCCCCAGGAAACGGACCCCTTTCTGG
>QGUL01000116.1 GCA_003242425.1 Pseudomonadota bacterium
ATGTGTCGCACGCGGGTCTGCTCCACCGTCATCGCCTCCAGCGGCGTGGCGCTGCCGCGGCGGTCGTGCAGCTTGAGCACATGGAACCCGGCGGGGCTGCGCAGCACTTCACTGATCTGTCCCGGCTGCAGCGCCGCAACCGCCTTGACGAACAGCTCCGGCAGCTTGCCGGCATCGCGCCAGCCCATGTCGCCGCCTTTGAGCCCGTCCGGCGCTTCCGAGAACGCCACCGCGAGCTGCGCGAAATCCTCGCCCGCCAGCGCGCGGTTGCGCACTTCCTGAGCGCGCTGCCGCCGTTCGGCGAGCTGGTCGGGGGTGGCGTGTTCGGGCACGCGGATGAGGATGTGAGAGAGGTGGAATTCGATGTTACTGTCCACGCCCTCGCGCTGCTGTTCGGCGAGGAAGTTGTCGATCTCGCTTTCGCTCACCTGGATGCGGCTGTTGATCTCCCGTTCGCGCAGCCGCGACAGCACCATTTCGGTCCGCACGTCCTCCCGGAAACGGTCGTAGGGAATCCCGTCGCGCTCGAGCGCCGCGCGGAAATCGGCCACGCTCAAGCCGTTGTTCTGGGCGATGCGCGCGATCGCGGCGTCCAGCGCCGCATCGTCGACCACGATTCCCGTCTCCCTGGCGAACTGCATCTGGGCCCGATCGACGATCATGCGTTCGAGCACCTGCTGCTCGATCACCTCGCGCGGCGGAATCCGGGTGCCGCTGCGTTCGAGCTGACGCATGACCGTCTCCACGCGCTCCCTCAAATCGCTTTGCGTGATCACTTCGTTGTTGACGACCGCGACGATACGGTCGGCAAGCACGATGCGCTGGGGCTGCGCGAGCGCGGCGGCACAGCCCAGAATCAACCCCAGGGCGACGAGAAGTCGTTCGAATTTGCGCTTTGCCATCTGTGCGGTGGTCATTGCATCTGCCATGGTGAAACCGAATCGCCGCGATCGAAAACGCTGGTTTCACCCTCGCGGATCAGGTTCGTCGCGGTATAGCCCGGGATATTGCGGCGCAGCGTATTGAACGGATTCGAGCCCAGGCGCGAAAAGCCGTTGAGTTCCAGCTGGAGGAAGAACACCCGCGTCTCCTGATTGGTCGCCGTCTTGAAGTCGTGGAACACCGCGCGGATGATCCAGCACCCGGCATTATATTCAAGGCCGAGCAGCCGCTCGACCACGCCGCCGCCGTTGGTGTCGTAGTTGATCCGTCCCAGTCCGTAGAGCCTGTCGGTCAGCGGCCACTGCGCGGACAGGTCGACCGTGCTGATCTCGCCGATGGTCGTCTGGCTGGCGTTGGTGTAGCGGTAGGACAGATTGATGACGCTCGCCGGCGCGGGCGAATAGCGCACCCCGGCATTGAGCCGTTCAAGCTCCCGCTCGTCCCAGCCGTACTGGGCGGTCGCCTCCACGAACCAGTCGGGCGCCACCCGGCCCGATACGCTGGCGAGGATGGGCGAGATGTCGCTGCTGCGCGGCCGGTGCTCCGGCGCGTTCGACAAGGTCACCCGCTGGTCCTCGAAGTAGTAGCGCTGGCCGATGAAGGCGCGCAGCATCTCCTGACCGGTGGTGGGCGACACGAAGCGGCTCGTGACCCCCACCGTCAGCTGATTGGCGTCCGCGATCCGGTCCCCGCCGACAAAGGCGTTTTCGGAGAACAGCTGGCTATAGTTGAAATCCGCGATCGTGGTGTCGAAGAGCGGAATGTCGTCCTGCCTGCGGTACGGCACGTAGAGGTAGTACAGCCTGGGTTCCAGCGTCTGCAGCCAGTCGACCCCGAGCCAGCGCGTCTCGCGTTCGAAAATCAGGCCTGCGTCCAAACTGGCGATGGGCACGGACCGGGTCCGCCGGCCGCCGTCCAGGTTCTGGAAATCGTCCAGATCGTACCAGGTGGCATGCCAGCCGATCTTCGGCTTGATGAAGGCGCCGGGCGTCGTCAAAGGCAGCGCGATGCTGGGATAGGCGATCAGCCGGCTGCCCGTCTGCAGCGTGGGATGGTCAAACTTCACGTATTCGCCGTCCAGGCCGAGGTCGAGATAGGTGGCGTCCTGGTTCAGCACCTTGAGCAAGAGCTGCGGCACCCGCTCGTACGGCTCCGGAATGGGAGCTAGCGGGTCCTGCAGCACCTGGAACTTCTGCACGCGTCCGTAGGCGTACCACCAGCCCGAACGCGAATATTGCAGCAGCGCTTCCTGCTTAAGATAAGTCTGGGTCGCGATCGACAGATTGCCGGAGAGATCGCGGAAATAGTCGTCGTCCGAAACCTTGGCGTAGTCGATATAGCCGGACCAGCCGTTGGTCCAGACTGATTGATGCGAGATCGAAGCGCCCCAGCGGCTCTCGTCGAACTGCCGGTCGCTCGGCAGCGTTTCGTAACGCAGGACGCCGTAATGCTCCGGCTGCAGGTAACGGAACTCCGTCTGCAACTGCACGCCTCGCTTGGCGATGTAGCGGGGCGTGATGGTGGCGTCGTAGTTGGGCGCGATGTTCCAGTAGTAGGGCAGCGTGACATCGGCCCCGTTCTTGCCGCTCAGCGACAGGCTCGGCGGCAGGAAACCGCTCTTGCGCGCGTTGTTGAGCGGGAAGGCGAAATACGGGAACTCCGGAGTCGTCGCGCCGAGGAACGTCAGGCTGAAGTTGCGCGCGGTCGCGACCTCCCGCTCCATGTCCACGTGCAGTTCCTCCGCATTGACGAACCAGTCGTCCTGGCCGGGCTCGCACGTGGTGAAGCGGGCGTTGCTCATGCGGTAACGGTCCGGTCCGAGGAAACGCAGCGCCTTGGCGTCGCCGCGGCTGCGCACCGGCGGCAGCGCGCCGCGTTCGATGGCGGTCACCTCCGCATCCGGCTCGTCGGGATCCCGCAGCAGATCGCGCGGCGCCAGGTTGAACACCGGATCGTTGAAAATCCCCAGCGTCTCGCCCAGCCGCATGCGCAGACGGGGTCCGGTGATCTCGTCCCCTTTGACCAGCACGCGGACATTGCCCGTCGCCACCGCCTCGTCGTCCTCGGGCAGGTAACGGACGTGGTCGGCGTACAGCGTGCTCGTGCCCTTGCGGATCTCGACGTTGCCGCTCGCCTCCAGCTCGGTTTCGGTCAGACCTTCCAGCCGGTCCGCACGGATGAAGGTCGGCAAGTCTTCGCCGCTGGGCTGCGGGCCCATCGCCCGGTCGAGCCGCAGCCCCTGCGCCTGACCCCATGCGCTGGGGGCGTGGAGCACGCTCATGGCGAGCACCACCGCCATCGCGGCGTGCAGCTTGGACTCGGGCATCGGGAAAAAGGAGGACAAAAAAATGGCTGCTAAAATCGCACAAAGCTCCTCGCAAGGCAACGCATGGATCGAACCGCGCTACTGGAACAATGGCTGACCCGGCAATTCCCGACGGATCGATTCACGCTAGCGCCGGCCTCGGCTGACGCGAGTTTCCGCCGCTATTTCCGCGTCACCTTCGAGAACCGCAGCCCTCGCACGCTCATCGCGATGGATGCTCCGCCGGAGCACGAGGACTGCCGTCCGTTCATCCATGTCGCCGGGTTGCTCGCCGAGGCCGGCCTGAACGCGCCGCGGATCGTGGCGCAATCGCTCGAACAGGGGTTCCTGCTGCTCACCGATCTCGGCACGCAAACCTTCCTGCAGGTGCTCAACGAGGACAACGCCAACCGGCTCTACGCCGATGCCACCGACGCGCTGGTCAAGTGGCAGCTCGCCAGCCGCCCCGGCGTACTGCCCGAATACGACGCCGCGTTGCTGCGGCGCGAAATGGAGCTCTTTCCCGAGTGGTATGTCGGCCGGCATCTGGGCATCCAGCTCAGTGAAGCGCAACGCAACGTGCTGGAGCGCGGTTTCGCGCTCCTCGTCGCCAGCGCGCTCGCGCAGCCGAAGGTCTATGTGCACCGCGATTACATGCCGCGCAATCTGATGCTGAGCGACCCCAATCCCGGCATCCTCGATTTCCAGGACGCGGTCTACGGGCCCATCACCTACGACGTGCTGTCGCTGTTCAAGGACGCATTCATCAGCTGGGACGAGGAACGGGTGCTCGACTGGGTCATCCGCTACTGGGAGAAGGCACGGCGCGCGGGCCTGCCGGTGCGCGAGGATTTCGCCGAGTTCTACCGCGATTTCGAGTGGATGGGCCTGCAGCGTCATCTCAAGGTCGCCGGCATTTTCGCGCGCCTGTACTATCGCGACGGCAAGCAGGGTTATCTCGAGGACACGCCGCGCTTTCTCGAGTACATCCGCGCCGTCTGCAGGCGCTACGACGCCTTCAAGCCGCTGCTCCTGCTGCTGGACGAGCTCGAGGGCAAGACGCCGCAAGTCGGCTACACCTTCTGAACCATGAAAGCCATGATTCTCGCGGCCGGGCGCGGCGAGCGCATGCGGCCGCTCACCGACCGCACGCCCAAGCCGCTGCTGCCGCTCGGCGGCAAACCCATGATCGTGCATCTCATCGAGCAGTTGCGCGACGCCGGCATCCGCGAACTGGTCGTCAACCACGCCCACCTGGGCGCGCAGATCGAAGAGACCCTGAACGACGGCAGCGCCTGGGGCGTGGAGATCCGCTACTCCGCGGAAGGACAGGCGCTGGAAACAGCCGGCGGCATCGCCAAGGCGCTGCCTCTGCTCGGGAGCGAACCGTTCATCGTCGCCAACGGCGACATCTACTGCCGTTACGACTTTTCCGCCCTGCGGCGCCGCGAACTGGGCAAAGACCTCTGCCATCTGGTGCTCGTGGACAATCCGCCGCATCACGCGGGCGGGGATTTCCACTTGCGTGAGGGCCGCGTGCACAACCAGGGCGAGCCGAAGCTCACGTTCAGCGGCATCGCGCTCTACCGGCCCGAGCTGTTCGCGGGCATCGCGCCCGGTACGAAGGCGCCGCTTGCGCCGCTGCTGCGCCAGGCGGCCGAGGCAGGCCTCGCGAGCGGCGAACACCACGCCGGCATCTGGTACGACGTCGGCACGCCCGAGCGTCTGGCGCAAGTGGAAGCCCTGCTGCGCTAGCTTGCCTGCGCGTCGCGGGCAAGGGACAATCGCCTTCTCGCCCGTGCGAACCGCCATGTCCAGCTTCGATCCCACGCCCTACCTCGCCCGCCGCCAGGCATTGTTGAAGACGATGGGGCGCGGCATCGCGATCGTCCCCACCGCGCCTGAACGGATCCGCAACCGCGACAGCGACTACCCGTACCGCTTCGACAGCTACTTCTACTACCTGAGCGGCTTCCCGGAACCCGAGGCGGTGCTCGTGCTCGTCGCCGGCGAGGCGCCGCAATCGATCCTGTTCTGTCGCGAAAAGCATCCTGAACGCGAACTGTGGGACGGCTTCCGCTACGGACCCGAGGCCGCGCGCGAGCGTTTCGCCTTCGACGCCGCCTATCCCATCGCCGCCCTGGACGAGCGGATGATGGAGTTGATCGCCGATCAGCCGGTGCTCTATTTCGCGCCCGGCATGGACAAGTCCTGGGACGAGCGCGTCCTCGGCTGGCTCAACCGCGTGCGCGCCATGACGCGCACCGGCATCACCGCCCCGGCGGAGATCCGCGACTGGCGCCTCATCCTGGATGCGATGCGCCTGCGCAAGGACGCGCACGAGCTCGACCTCATGCGCCGCGCCGCCGACATCTCGGCGCAGGCGCACTGCCGCGCCATGCGCGCGACGCGCCCGGGGCGCATGGAATACGAAATCGAGGCGGAACTGCTGTACGAATTCCGCCGCCACGGCGCGCAGTTTCCCGCTTACTGGCCGATCGTCGCCGGCGGCGCCAACGCCTGCGTGCTGCATTACCGCGACAACAGCCGGCGGCTGAACGACGGCGATCTGCTGCTGATCGACGCCGGTTGCGAACTCGACGGCTACGCCTCCGACATCACCCGCACCTTCCCCGTGAACGGCCGCTTCAGCGGCCCGCAGCGCGAGCTCTACGAACTGGTGCTGGCCGCGCAGGCCGCGGCGATCGAGGCGACCGCCCCGGGACGGCGCTGGAACGAACCGCACGACGCTGCGGTGCGCGTGCTCGCCCAAGGGTTCATCGATCTGGGCCTGTGCAAGGGATCGCTCGACGGCGTGCTGGAGCAGGAGCAGTACAAGCAGTTCTACATGCACCGCACCGGTCACTGGCTCGGCCTCGACGTGCACGATGCCGGCGAGTACAAGCAGGGCGGCGAATGGCTGCCGCTCGAGCCGGGCATGGTGCTAACAGGGGAGCCGCGCGGCAAAGTACGCCCCGGGGAAGGCGGGCCCGGACAAGACGGGAACACCGGGATCACA
>QGUL01000481.1 GCA_003242425.1 Pseudomonadota bacterium
CCCCGAAAAAATTGGGAAAGGCAAGCGCGAGATGAAGCGGGGCAAGCTGAAGAGCGGCCGCTCCGGGAAGAAAGTCACTAACCCCAGACAGGCGGTCGCCATCGGCCTGTCCGAGGCCCGTAAGGCGGGCGGCAAGGTGCCTGCGCCCAAGAAGCCGGCGAAAAAGCGCGCAGCCGGGAAAACCGCGGCGAAGAAAAAAACCGCGACGAAGAAACCCGCGACCAGGAAAGCGGCCGCGAAGAAGCGCACCGCGCGCAAACCGGCCGGCCGGAAACCGACGGCCGCCGCAAGCAGGAAGTCCACGGCCCGCAAGAAAACCGCGGCGAAATCGACCCGGCGGAAGTGAACCGGCGTGCGCCGCCCACACACTTGCGGGCTGCCGGTGCGAAGATCAGCGTTTCTTGTCCGCCACCTTGGCGTCGAAGCGCGCGCGGTCGATCACGAAGCGTTCGTGGAATCCGGAGGAGATCAGTTCGACCTCGTCGTACGCTTCGACCTTGAAGCGCAGCCTGCGTCCTTCCGCCTCGAGCAGTTCCACGCGCACCGTGATTTCCATGCCCGGCGGCGTCGCCGCGCAATGGCTCACGTCGATGTGCGTGCCGACCGTCTGCTCCCGCGGCCAGTCGAGATGCGGCTTGAGCGCGAGGATGCACGCCCATTCCAGCAGGCCGACCAGGAAGCCGGTGGCGAACACTTCGGGCATGGCGACGAACTCGGGGGATTCGGGATAGAGCCCGGGCACCGTCTTCTCCGGCGGCACGCGGTAGCGGTGCTCGTAGCGCAGGCCGGGTATGAGCGAATCCTTCAAAGCGCACCTCCTTTCGGACGAAGTCGCGGCGGCAAGTGTCGTACAAGGACCATGGCGATGACAACGTGCCGGTAATACGTCTCAAAGTCCTATTCCGGTGCCGTGCGTCCCCCCTTAAGATCGCTGGCCTCGCCGAGAAGAATCGTTGCCGAATGGATTCCCCCTTGCAGCGGACGCTGTTCTCCCTGGCTTCCAGGATCGTCCCACGCCGTGCAGCCGAATACTTCTATCGCAACTGGGGCCGCACCCGACGCTATCCCTTACCCGAAAGCGAAGTGGCGGCCATCGAATCGGCGGTGTGCCGGAGCCTGCCTTTCGCGCCGGATCGCCACATCGAGACCTACCGCTGGGGGCAGGGACCGGTCGCGCTGCTGGTTCACGGCTGGCACGGCCGCGCCTCGCAATACTGGGCGGTGATCGAGCATCTGCGGCTCGCGGGCTACAAGGTCGTGGCCTTCGACGCGCCGGGGCACGGCCGGTCGAGCGGCGACCGCTCCGATCTGCTGGAAATGACGGCCGCGGTCGAACGCGTCGCCGCGCAGTACGGCGAAATCGAGCTCGTGGTCGCGCACTCCTTCGGCTGCCTGGCGGCGGCCGGCGCGCTCGGGGACCGCGCGCGCTTCCCCGGCGGGACCTTCGTTCGCCCCCCGGCACGCCGCGGGGGCCCCACCACCACCGTGCCCGAGGCGGTGGGCATGTCGCAACGCGCGCGGGCGATCTTCATCGACAAGCTCGAACAGCGCTACGGCCGCAACATCTGGCGCCGGTACGACTTCGCCGCCATCGGGCGCGACATCGCGCCGCGTGCGCAGTTCACGGTCATCCACGACGTCGACGATCGCGAAGTGGACTGGCGGCAGGGCAAACAGGTGAGCGACCATCTGCCCGGCAGCCGTTTCATCAGGACCGAGGGCCTCGGCCACCGGCGCATCCTGCGCAGCG
>QGUL01000117.1 GCA_003242425.1 Pseudomonadota bacterium
GTCCGGAACCAGCTCGTTGTTCCAGTACACCGTACCGCCGGAAGTCGTGGTCGTCGACGTCGATTTCGACGGTACGGTGTACTGGAACAACGAGCTGGTTCCGGACCGCGCGGCGCTCGAGGCGAGGCTGCGGCAGGCGGCCGCCCGACCGACGCAGCCGGAGCTTCATCTGCGGCCCAACCGGCTTGTGACCTATGAGCACGTGGCCGCAGTCATGGCCTCCGCGCAGCGTCTGGGATTGACCAAGGTCGGCCTGATCGGCAGCGAAGGCTACATGGACTGAGACCGGCATGGACTTCGCCAGCACGTGGACGAAACGGCGACTCGTGTGGGGCCTTTGTGCCGTACTGGCACTCCACGGAATCCCGGCCGGCCGCGCAACGGCGCAGGCCGAGACCGCACGCCCGGAAATCGGCAAACCGCTGGAAAGCGCACAGGCGCTGTTGAAAGCGCAGAAGCCGCACGAGGCAATGGCGAAAATCAAGCTCGCCGAGCGCGTGCCCGACCCGAACCCGTACGAGCGCTACATCATTCAGCGCGTGCGCATCCAGGCTGCGCTCGCCCTCGGCGACGCTGACACGGCGGCCAAAGCCTACGAGGACGCGGCCGCTTCCGACAGAATGAGCGCCGGGGAACGGCGCGCCATCGAACAGGCGCTGGCCGGAGCCTATTACCGCGCCCGGCAGTACGGCAAAGCCGCCGAGTGGGCGCAACGCTATGCGGCGAACGGCGGACCGGACCGGCGCATGCGCACGCTGCTCATGCAGGCCTACTACCAGGACGGCGCCTACGCTCAGGCCGCGAACGTCGCGGAAGAGGAAATCGCCGCGGCACGCAAAGCGGGCCGCGCACCCGAGGAAGCGCATCTGCAGCTTCTCGCCCATGCGTCTTTGAAGCGAAACGATCGCGGCGCCGGCCTGCGCGCAATGGAAGCGCTGCTCACCTACTACCCGACGCCCGAGCACTGGGACGGCATGCTGCGGCAGACCCAGGCGCGTACCGATCTCTCCGACCGTCTCCTGCTCGATTTCTACCGGCTCAAGCTTGCGGTCAACGTGAACACCCGGGCCGCCGACTACATGGAGGCGGCTCAACTGGCGCTGCGCGACGGATCGCCGCACGAAGCGCTCGCCATCGTCGAGCGCGGTTACGAACGGGGATTGCTTGGCCAAGGCGCCGAGGCGGAACGCCATTCGCGTTTGCGCAGCATGGTTGCGCAAAGCGCGGCGGAAAGCGACAAGATGCTCGACGCCGCAATCGCCAAAGCGCGCGAAACGAAGGATGGCGATGCGATGCTCGACCTCGGCCTCGACGTCCTTGCCGGCGGCCGGTTCGACGACGGTCTGCGTCTGATGGAGGAAGGCGTTCGTACGGGTCGCGTCAAAGCGCCTCGCGAAGCGCAACTGCGGCTGGGGATCGCGTATCTGCGCGCCGGACGCATCGACCAGGCGGTCAAGACGTTCGGTGCCGTCGACGGCGAGGACGCGACCGCGGCGGTCGCACGCCTCTGGAGAATTTACGCGACGCACGGCGGGAAAGCAGGCACAACGGGTCTGGCGCGAGCCAGAGAATGAGCCGAAACGGCGCAATGCCCTGGAGGAATCGATATGCGAGCGAGAGGATTGCTACTGTGTGCGGCGCTCACGGCGGCGTTCGCCGGAACCGCCCTGGCGGCAGAGGGATCCAGGTATCCACGTTACTTCGCGCAGATCACGCCGTTCCAGCAGAAGATGATCGAGACATGGGTGGCACCTGATCAGGCGCCCGAAGAGGTCAGACCGACGCTTGCCGCCGCAGCTCCGGAGATCAGGAAATTCCTGGCCACGGTCTCCTGCAAAGCGGACTTTAGCAAGGAGGCCGTTTCGGTGTCGCCGGCGGAACGCACGCCCTACAACGACTCCGGGCCGATGGCGGACCTGAACACCCACGAGCACCGTTACACGGTGTGCCTCACGGTGGACCGCATCCGGAACTGGAAGCGGCCGAAGGAAGATGCTGTCGCCTTCGAGGTGATCTACCGTTCGCCGGATACTCTGGAAACCGTGGAGAAAAACTACCTCGCGGAACGACAGCACGACGGAAGCTGGCGCTTCTCGTATGCACCGCGCGAGAAGCGCTGAACACGCCGTCCGTCAGGCGTGAGGCCGATCAGGCGATCGGCTGCTAGGCGCCCGCTTACTCGCCGGACTTGATCTCCGCCTTGCTGCGCAGCGTCTCGATGTACTTGTCGATACGGTCGCGATGCATAACTTCCGTGAGTTTTACGCGCACCTGCTCGAAGCTCGGCGGCACCAACGGGCGCTCGTCGTCGAGCTTGATGACGTGCCAGCCGTGCTCCGTCTTGACCGGCTGCTGCGTATGCTCGCCCTTCTTGAGCTTCACGATCGCCTCGGCGAAGGGTTCGATGAAGCCTGCCTTGGAAGACCATTGCAGCCCGCCGCCGTGCTTCCTCGTCGCGTCGTCCTTGGTCTTCTGCTGCGCGATCTCGCGAAAATCCGCACCCTGGTTCAGCTGCGCGATGATCTTCAACGCCTCCTCGCGATCGTCGACGAGGATGTGCGAAGGCAGATACTCCTTGTCGCCGAGCTCGGCCCGCTGCCTGTCGTACTCTTTTCTCAGCTCTTCTTCCGAAATCGGATGTTCGATCTTGTAGCGCTCGATGAATTTGGCGACGAGCAAAGCCTGTGTGGCCAGCTCGATCTCCGTTTTCAGCTCGGGCAGTTTGTCGATCCCCTGCTTTTTCGCTTCCTGCTCCAGCAGCACCCGGTTGATCAGGTATTCCCGCACCTGTTCGCGTAGTTCCGGTGTATTCGCGAGCCCTTCCTTGGCCTTGGACATGGCCACGAACTCTATATGTGTCCGAGTGATGGTCTGGCCGTTGACGGTCACGGCCCCCGGTGTATCGCCGGCCCACGCGGCCGCACTGAAGATCAAGCTTGTGGCAATCGAGACGCTCAAATGTCTGCGCATATTCTTTCCTCCGTTGGGCCCACAAAAGACCGGGCGAAGCGCTGCCGCGCTTCGCCCGGCGTACCGGAACGCGCCTTCACCGTCGCAGAGCGAACGGTGGAACGCGCGATCCCGGACTCCTACCAGCCCGCCGCGTGCCCGTCTTTACGCGGATCGGACCCCGCGCGATAGACGCCGTGCACGGGAGACTGGAAGTTGTTGCTGCCGATCGGGTTCAGGTTGAAGTTACGTTCGAAGTAAATCCCCTGATAACCGCCGGCATGGCCGTTGGCGGGCACGATATTGTGTCCTTTCGCCATCAACGCAGGACCGACGGCGTCGAACAGATACTCGTCCAACGCCGTCCGGTCAGCACCCTGGCTGTGGTCGAAACGCGCCACATCGGTCGTCGCCTGCACGTTCATGCCCAGGTCGATCATGTTGACGACGTGCTGCACGTGCGCCTGCGGCTGTGTGCCGCCGCCCATGTTGCCGAAGGCCATGATCGGTCTGCCCTTCTGGGTGATGAAGCCCGCGATGATGGTGATGAACGGGCGTTTGCGACCCTCCGGCACATTGGGATGCCCGGGAGTCAGCACGAAGCCCTGGCCGCGGTTGGCGAACTGGAAGCCGTATTCCGGTATCGTGACCCCGGAGCCGAAGCCCGAGAAGACGCTGTTGACCAGCGATACCATGTTGCCCCAGCGGTCCGCCGTCGCCAGATAGACCGTTCCCGCTCCGAGGTGGCCCAGGATGTCGGCCGGGCGCGCCTGGTTCGGATCGATCAGCGGGCACAGTTTCTCCTCGGCATACTGCTTCGACAGCAGCTGGTCGAGGGGAACGTCGGCGAACTTCGGATCGGCGTTATAGGCCAGCAGATCCGAGTAGGCGAGCTTCTTGGCTTCGATCATGAGATGCCAGAACATCGGGTCCTTGTGCCCCAGTTCGGCGAGATTGAAACCGAGCTTCGGCACGCAGACTTCGAGAATGTTGAGCATCTCCAGCGCGGCCCAACCTTGGGTGGGAGGCGGCAACTGGTGGATCTCGTAGCCGTGATAGGTGGTGGAAATCGGTTCCACCCATTCCGACTGATACTCCGCCAGGTCCTCCAGGGTCATGACTCCGCCGAGCGCCTGGTTCTTCCTCACCATCGCCTCGGCGATCTTGCCCTTGTAGAACGCGTCGCGCCCCTCGGTCTGCAGGAGCTTGAAGGCTTTTGCCAGACCGGGGTTCTTGAACACGCTATAGAGCGGAGGGTTGACCCCGCCCGGCTGATACAACGCCGCGGAGTCCGGATCCTGCCATCGGCTCGGGAAGCTGTTGGCCA
This sequence comes from Pseudomonadota bacterium, assembly GCA_003242425.1. Classification (GTDB taxonomy): domain Bacteria; phylum Pseudomonadota; class Gammaproteobacteria; order Burkholderiales; family SG8-39; genus ZC4RG42. Next base: position 4,277 of record QGUL01000117.1, read on the forward strand.
TGCGCTCGTGGACCGGCCAACCCCAGTGCGCCAGACGGCGGGCGGGTTCGAACACTTCCTTGGGATGTTTGGATCCGAAACGGTCGAGCAGCGCGAACCAGCCCGATACGCCTCCCGGCACCACCGCAGAGTGGATGTTTTGCGGGATCGAGGTCAGTCCTCTGCTGGCGAAGTATTCCAGACTCCATCCCGCCGGCGCCCAACCGCTCGACATCAGGCCGAAGAGCTTCTTGTGCCGCTCGGACCAGACGATGGCAAACAGGTCACCGCCCAGCCCGGTGCTGTTCGGCTCGGTGACCGCCTGCACGGCAGCCGCCGCCACCGCCGCATCGATGGCGTTGCCGCCGTTTTGCAGGATCTCCAGCGCAGCAGCGGTCGATGCCGGCTGGCTCGTCGCGGCGATGCCGTGCCGCGCGAGCACTTCGGATCGAGTCTGATCCTTCCACCCGATCGGACGGGTAAACCTGAAGGAATCGATGTTGTCCGACGGGAACGGGACATCCGCCGACGGTTTGCCGAAAGCGTTCGGCGACTGCGCCGAGGCCGTTCCGGCACCGAACGCGAAGGTCAGCGACAACGCACATGCGCACAACGCTCCGGCGAACCTCGGCGACGCGCGCTTGCCGCGTTGCGCTTCATGCGCAATCACGTGACTCATATGCCTATCTCCTCGAATGGACACCCACTAGACACCCGCGTCTGCTACCGGTCCGACGCATAGACCCGACGCACATCGCGCTCGGCCCACAATGCCCGCCGCATGATTGCTTGTTGACCGCTGGACGCCTTCCCCCTGCACGTCACCGAGTCGGGCTGCTTTCTGCACAAGCCGCACCATCTCGGGTCGCGAAATCCACATTTCATGGGAATGTCGCTTTCTGCAAACGAATCGCAATGCATTGTGACGGGCAATTTGTCTGGTACTGGAGACCGTGCCGAAAGCGCCATGGACACCGCGCACGAAGCGCGTGCACGAGCCCGGTCGGCACGCACCGTTCGGGACACGCCGCTTCGGCACTGACAAAAAAACCGACAGTTCCCCATTGCACCGAAGGCCGGATTTCCTCCGGACGGTCCGGGATCGCGCTCATGCCGACCGGCAATGCTTCTTCATCCGAATCAGCGCATAAGAGAACTTGCGTCAGGAACCATCCGTCTCGCCGACAAGCGCATTTCGTCGTTACCGGAGGCCGCGATGTTGTCTGCACCGCTGTAAACAATCGTGGCACCAAGATTGCCGTCGCGTACGCGCGCCCATAATGCAGCAACGGCGCAGCGCTACCGTAAAAGCATTCAGGCGCGTGTTGCTTGAAGGAGGTGGAGGAATGTTGAAGCAACGGATCCGCGTGCGCGGCTTCACGCTGCTCGAGCTGCTGGTGGTCATGGTCATCATCGGCCTGCTCGCCGGCTATGTCGCCCCCCGCTATTTCTCGCAACTCGGCAAGTCGGAAGTGCGCACCGCGCAGGCACAGATCAATGCGCTCAGCAAGGCGCTCGACCATTACCGGCTGGATGTCGGGCATTACCCGTCCACGGAACAAGGGCTCGAGGCATTGGTGAAGCGACCGGAGAACGAGCCGAAGTGGAACGGCCCCTATCTCGAGAAAGCCGTACCGCTCGACCCCTGGGGCAAGCCCTATCAGTACCGCTATCCCGGGCAGTACGGCGAGTACGACCTCTTTTCATTCGGAAAGGACGGACAACCCGGTGGCACGGATCACGCTGCCGACATAACGAGCTGGGGCTCGTGAGACCGCTCGCATAACGACGCTCCGGCGGTGCGCCGCCGCCGACGCTCGCACCGCACGCACGGCCGGGAAAGGACGTTTATGCAGTTTGAGATCCGTGGGCTGAAGGGTGCGCAGGGACTGGTCAACCTGTCCGTGCAGGCCGCCGACGAAGCGTCCGCGCTGGCCATGGCGCAGGCGCAGGGGCTGGCCGTACTGTCGGTGCGCAGCAAGCGC
>QGUL01000118.1 GCA_003242425.1 Pseudomonadota bacterium
TCGGCCTGGATTGGGACGAAGGGCCGTACTATCAGATGCAGCGCATGGACCGCTATCGCGAAGTGGTGCAGCAGCTGCTGGACGAGGGCAAGGCCTATTACTGCTACGCGAGCAAGGAAGAGCTCGACGCCCTGCGCGAGGCGCAGCGCGCCCGCGGCGAGAAGCCGCGCTACGACGGCCGCTGGCGGCCCGAGAACGCCAAGGGCAGGACACCGCCCGCGGGCGTGAAGCCCGTGGTGCGGTTTAAGAATCCGCTCGACGGCGAGGTGACGTTCAACGACCTCGTCAAAGGCCCGATCACCTTCCGCAACAGCGAGCTCGACGACCTCGTCATCGCGCGCGCCGACGGCACGCCGACCTACAACTTCTGCGTGGTGGTCGACGACTGGGACATGAAGATCACGCACGTCATCCGCGGCGACGACCACGTCAACAACACGCCGCGCCAGATCAACATCCTGAGAGCGCTGGGCGCGGAGCCGCCGCAGTACGCGCACGTGCCCATGATCCTCGGCGCCGACGGCGAACGGCTGTCGAAGCGCCACGGCGCGGTGAGCGTGATGCAGTACGCGGAGGAGGGCTATCTGCCCGAGGCGCTGCTCAACTACCTCGCGCGCCTGGGCTGGTCGCACGGCGACGACGAGATCTTCTCCATGCGGCAGTTCGTCGAGTGGTTCGATCTGGAACACATCAGCCGCTCGGCGGCGCAGTTCAACCCCGAGAAACTCCTGTGGCTGAACCAGCAGTACATCAAGACGGCCGATCCGGAGCGGCTCGCGCGCGATGTCGCGCCGCGGCTGAAAGACATGGGCATCGCGCCCGAGCAGGGGCCGGCGCTCGATGCGGCGGTGAAGATGTTCCAGGAGCGCGCGGCCACGCTGCGCGAACTGGCGGAACAGGTGAGCATCGTCTACCGCGCCGCGCAGCCCGGCGAGGAAGCGCTGAAGCAGCACGTGACGGAGGACATCAAACCGGCGCTGCGCGAAGTGCTGCAGGCTTTCGAGGCTGTCGGCGACTGGAACGAGGAGGCGGTTTCGCAGGCCTTCAACGGCGTGCTGAAGGCGCACGGGCTGAAGATGCCCAAGCTCGCCATTCCGCTGCGCGTAATCGTGTACGGCACGCCGCAAACGCCTTCGCTCTTCCCGCTGCTCGCGCTGTCGGGCAAGGCGCGCGTCGTTGCGCCGTTGCGCGCTTTTCTTTCCTGAGCATGTTTACACGCAAGGGGAGCATGGCTATAATCTCGCTCTCGCGGTTGGGGGTATAGCTCAGCTGGGAGAGCGCTTGCATGGCATGCAAGAGGTCAGCGGTTCGAACCCGCTTACCTCCACCATCCAGAGCACCGCGTCAACGATTTAGTCCTTTAGTCCCCATCGTCTAGAGGCCTAGGACATCGCCCTTTCACGGCGGTAACCGGGGTTCGAATCCCCGTGGGGACGCCAGATTCTCGAAACCGGCCGCAAGGCCGGTTTTTTATTGCCCGTTCAACCGACGTGTGACACCGGCGTTCGCCGTCGAACCGGCGCGTTCTACGGCCGCGTGCGCGCGAGGCCTTATCCCGATCCCGCGCGGGTCAGCACCTCCGCATGCGGTATCCGCCGGCCGGCGACGGCCGGGGTGTTGAAATAGCGTTCTTCGAGCTGCCGGGCCTTGGCGGTGAGCGCGGCGATGAACGCTTCGGCCACGGGCGAGCGCGCATCCTGCGCGCGATGCACGAGCTGCCAGCGCCGTTTCAACGGCAATCCTTCCACCTTTAACGGGACGAGCGCGTCGTGGCGCGGGTTTTCCGCGACGGCGTAGCGGGACAGCAAAGCCACGCCCAGGCCCGCGGCGACCGCGCGCTTGATGGTCGCGTCGTCGTCCATTTCCAAACGCAGACTGCAGCCGCCCAGCGGCGCGAAGACTTCCTCCAGCGCCGTGCGCGACGCCGAACCCGGTTCCCGTCCCAGGATCGGCTCGCGCGCGAGCGCTTCGAGCCGGAGTCCGCGGCGGCGCGCGTAAGGGTGGGCGACCGAAGCGTAAAAGTGCAGTTCGTCTTCCTGCAGCGGATGGAAGCTCGCGTCCAGCGCGACGGGCGCGCCGAAGATGTAGAAGTCGTCGGTCCGGGCGTGGAAGCGTTCCAGCATGGTTTCGCGGTTCGCGACCGAGAGCACCAGCCGGACCTCGGGGTGCAGGCTGCAGAAGCTGTCCAGCAGCAGGGGCGCGATCGACTCGGCCGCCGTGCAGGCGACGATGCGCAGCGTATCGGGCGGGGAATTCTTGAACTGCGCCAGCCGCTGATCGAAGGTCGAGCAGCGCTCGTAGAAATCCTGGCAGAAGCGGTAGGTTTCCTGCCCGGCGGGGGTGAGCCGCACCGGGGCGGTGGACTCGAACAGCACAACGCCGAGAGCTTCGCCGAGCTTCTTGACGAGCAGGGAAACGGTCGGCTGCGCCAGATGCAGCGCTTCGGCGGCGCGGGTGAAGCCGCCCAGTCGGACGACCGCTTCGAAGGCGGCGAGCTGCGGCAGCATGCCGTGCCGCAGATAGCGGCGCAGGCGACGGTCGAGCATGACGAAATCTCCTCGTCTGTGGCGATTGACGGAACGGCTTTGCCGGGCGGACTGCTGCATCGCAGCGCTGCCGGCGGCAAAGGTCTCGCTCACAGACGTTCGTCTGCCCGCAGGGCCGGGATCATCTTCTCCGAATTGACGGCCCTTGCGCCTTGCTACTCCCCTTTGGGAGCCGCGACTTCGTAGCAGACCGGGTTCGGGCCCGGGAGTTCCGTCTTTCCTCATTGCGTGTCGCAATGGCCGCATTGCGAAGCTTCGTTTCCTTTCCTTCCCGCCTTTGCGCAAGATCGTCGCAACCCGTCGCGCGACATGCGGCGGGGAACCCTTCAAAGGGGAGTAGCTCCGGGAAGCGATTCCCGCCGGCGATCGTCATTGCGAGATTCCCTCTCCGGTCGTCGGGGCCGCCGCGCACGAGCGAGACCTTTGCCGGATTCGGGCAAAGGTGGCGGATCGTGCCCGGCCGGTTGCGATCCTCGCGGTCCGCCGGAAAGGAAGTCGATGGAACTGTTCACTCCGGAGTTTTTCTCCGCGCTCGCGGCGATCGTGCTGATCGACCTCGTGCTGGCGGGCGACAACGCGATCGTCATCGCGCTCGCGGCGCGCAATCTCCCCGCTCATCTGCAGCGCAAGGCGGTGTTGTGGGGCACCTTCGGCGCCGTCGCGATGCGTGCCGCCATGGCCCTGATCGTGGTCTGGCTGCTGAAGGTGCCGGGCCTGATGCTCGCCGGCGGTCTGGCGCTGGTTTGGATCGCGTGGCGGCTGGTCGCGCCAGGCGAATCGCACGATTCGCACGGCCATGTCGCCTCCGCCACGACCTTCTGGGGCGCGATGAAGACAATCGTCATCGCCGATGCGGTCATGGGGCTCGACAACGTGCTGGCGATCGCCGGCGCAGCGCACGGCAGCGTCGTGCTCGTCGTGCTGGGCCTGTTGATCAGCATCCCCATCGTAATCGGCGGATCGCGGCTCATCCTGCGGCTGATCGAACGCTTCCCCGCGATCATCTACCTGGGTGCCGCGGTGCTGGCGTGGACCGCCGTGAAGCTGGTTACGGGCGAGCCTCTGGTCGCCGATGTGCTGGCCGCCAACCCGGCCTTCGTCGTCTCGCTGTACGTCTCCGTGATCGGCGGTGTGATCGGTCTCGGGTATCTCAGGAATCGCCGCCGCGCCCCGGCGGTACGCAACGCTTAACGCAAGGAGCCCTGTCATGTTGAAAATCCTCGTACCGGTCAACGGTTCCGAATGTGCACTGAAGGCGGTGGACGCGGCGATCCGCGATGCGCTGGAACATGGCCATGCCTCGATTCAACTGCTCAATGTGCAACCCCTCATGACGCGCCACGTCAGCCGCTTCGTCGGGGCGGGCGCGTGCGAAGCGATGCGTCTGGACCGCGCCCGTGCGGCCATGGCCGTCGCGGCGCGTCGCGTGCGCAGCGCCGGCATTCCTTGCAGCACGCATATGGCACGCGGTCACATCGCGGCGGCGATCGCCGGGTTCGCCAGGCGCGAAAGTCCCGACCGCATCGTCATCGGCGCACAGCCCGCGGCGGGGTTGGGCTGGAGGGGACGGCTGGTCGATCAACTCATCAAACTGACGCCCGTGCCGGTCCAGTCCGTGAGCGGCGGCCGTCGCGGCTGGGCCGAACGTGTGGGCCTGCCCGCAGGGCTCGCGGGCGGCCTGGCAGTGGTGTGGCTCGCCAGCGAATGAGCTCGCGCAAGGCGTAGCAGCAAGGCCGGGATTCCCAGCCTTTTTCTTGACCCGGCCGGACGCACGGGACGCCATTGATCAGAAAGCCGGGCGCCGGATCATTTTCGAAGCGGATCAATGCAATAGGTGTGGAATCTGGTACACCGGGCGGGGTGGGGCTAGAATCGCGCCATGGCAGCAGACGCGAAGTTTCTGTTCCGTCGAGGAGAGGTCTACTACTTCCGCAAAAAAATCCCCGCAGCCCTGCGGGCGCATTTCGGTACCGACGAAGTGCGCAAGTCGCTCGGCACGCGCGATGTGCTGGAGGCGCAGCGGCTCGCGCGCCTGGAAGCGCAGCGGCTGGAGGAGGAATTCGCCCGGCTGCGCGAAGCCGAACGCGCGGCGCGCGGCGTGAAGCCCTTGCCGCCGGATGCGGCGGCCGAAGGCGCCATGCGCGCCCTGTTCGAGCGCTGGAACGCACGCGCGAAACGGCCGCGCACCACCGTTTACGACTTCGCCAAGGCCACGAGCCGTTTCGTGAGCCTGCATCCCGGTCTTGCGGTCGAGGCGATCGAACCGCGTCACATCGAGGCGATGCGCGACGCGATGGTCGCGGAAGGGCTTTCGGCCGGCACGGTCAAGAAACAGCTCGGCGCTATCGCCGCCATGCTGCAACTCGCGGTCGAGGACGGCCTGATCGCGCGCAATCCCGCGCGCGGTATAACCGTCGAAGGTGCGCGCCCCGGGCGCAGGCCGCGCGTGGAGTTCACGCCCGAGGAACTGCTGGCGATTTTCGCCTCGCCGGTATACGCCCAGGGCGAACGGCCCGTCGCGGGCGCCGGAGCGGCGGCCTACTGGCTGCCGTTGCTCGCCCTCTACACCGGTGCGCGGCAGGGCGAGATCGGCGTCCTGCGGGTGGAGGACGTCCGGGAGGCCGAGGGCGTGAAGTATCTCGACATGCTCACCGAGCACACGCGCAAGGGCGAACCGGAGCGCCGGCCGGTGCCCATCCATCCGGACCTCATCCGCCTCGGTTTCCTGCAGTTCGTGGAGATGCAGCGCAGGGCAGGGGAGCAGCGGCTGTTTCCGGAATTGCGCCCGGACAACAAGGGCAAGCCCACGGGCAACTGGTCGAAGTGGTTCGCCCGCTATCTGCGCGGCGCGGTGGGCATCCGCGACCGGCGCAAGACCTTCGATTCCTTCCGTCACACCTTTGCCGAAGCCTGCCGCGAAGCCGGGGTCGAGGAAGCGGTGTTCGAGGCGCTGGTCGGGCGCCGGACGCGCCGCAGCCGGCAGGAGATGCCGCTCGCCGTACTGGCGGCGGCGGTGAACCGGCTGCGCTTCCGGCTCGGCGAACCGCGCGAAGGCTGAAGGCAGGGTAGGAGGCGTCCTACATCCGAATCGGACGGGCGCATCTACAGCGCGCCCGGCCGGACCCGTAGCATGCGTGGACGGGATGCATGCAAGCCGGATCTCTCCTCCCTCCTCCTCCCCGTCGGTTTGTGCGCCATCCCGTCTTCCTCCTCCTTAGGGAAGTTTCGGGCGCCCCCGCATCGGGGCGCCCGTTTTTCTGTGCGCCGCGGGTGCGGCACTTGCACCCGGGGAGGCAGATTCCCTTCCTCGTTCCCCCATGCGCTATCTGGCCCTGGCGATCGATTACGACGGCACGCTCGCCCACGCGGGGAAGGTGGCGCCGGACACGCTCGAAGCGCTCAAACAGGCGGCCGCGACCGGACGCAAACTGCTGCTCGTCACCGGCCGCGAGTTGAACGAGCTGCTCGAGGTGTTTCCCGAGATCGATCTGTTCGACTGGGTGGTGGCGGAGAACGGCGCGCTGCTTTACCGGCCGGGCACGCGCGAACGCATCGTACTCGGCGAAGCGCCGCCGCCCGAATTCGTGCAGGCGCTCGAGCGCAAGGGCGTGCCCCTGCAGATCGGCGCGTCGATCGTCGCCACCGTCACCCCGCGCGAGGTCACGGTGATCGAGAC
>QGUL01000482.1 GCA_003242425.1 Pseudomonadota bacterium
GTATTGACGCCCCCGGCCATCCATGCCTCCTGCAACCGCATGAGATTCTCCTTGTAACGTTCCGTGACATTCGCCCGCCAGCGGTTGCAACGCCTATGCCCGCGGCGCGCTGTCCCGGTCGGAGCGGCCTGCGGCTCAGCTATCCAGGAATGCGGCGATGCGCGGATCGCGGCGCAACTCGGCGAGTTGCTCTTCGGTCGGCAGCTGCGGCCGGTCGCGCTCGTTGTTCACCATGCAGAGGAAACCGAGCGGCTCATCAGTGCCGGCGCGGAACTGGTGCCAGGTGAGCGGTGCAATGGTGACCAGATCGTGCGGACCGACTTCGTGGATTTCGTTGCCGACGAGACAGCGGCCGCGCCCGCGCAGGATCATGACGGCGTGCATGTGCTCGTGCCGCTCGAGGGTTGAATAGCCGCCGGGCGCGATCTCGAAATAGCGCAGCTGGCAGAGCAGCCGGGGATCGTCGAACAGCACCTGCCTCGAAATGGCTTTGAAGGGCGCCGCGCCTTCTTCCTTGTAGGCGAGCACGTCCACGCGCTCCCAGCGCCCCGCTCCGGTTCGTTTGCGTACGCTCATCGCACCTCCGCCGCGGATGTCTGTGCGGCGACCTGCCCGACGAACGCGCGTGTGCGTTCGAGCAGCGCCTCTCCGGCCTGCAACAGCGAGCCGCCGATCAGCAGCATGGTGTCGGGGCCGTAGAACTCGATCAGTTCCGGCACCCGCTCGACCGTCATGCCGCCGGCCGGCACCGGCATGGCCGGACGCACGCCCTGCCACGGTTTGCGAGCCGCCTCGGCGATCGCACGGCAGGTCGAAGGCGTGTAGGCGAAGCGGCCGCCGAAATTGGGATAGATGATCGCATCCGCGCCGAACAGCCGGTAGAGCGTACCCAGCAGCACGGGCGGCGCCACGCGGGCCGCGCCGGCGTAGGCGGGATGAGCGAGCACCGGCACGTCCAGATGGCGTGACACGAGCTCCTCGAACACCGGCATGCCGATCAGGGCCGGGGCAAGCAGCACCGCGCCCACGCCCTCTTCCTTCACCAGGCGCGCCTGCGCGTACAGGGCCTCGGGACGGCCCACCATGCTCGGCGCGTACATGGTCCTGCCGCCGGTTTCGCGGTTGGCGCGCTCCACGGCGCGCTGGCAGGCACGCACGCGCTGATCGAACGGGGAATAGGACTGGTCGGCAAGGCCGTGATCGTCTTTGATGATGTCCACCCCGCCCTTGGCGAAGGTGTAACAGAGTTCGGCCAGCCGTTCGACCGGAAGGCCCTGCGGCTTGAGCGCCGCGCAGGTGAGCGGCCGCCCGTGAGCGCCCGTCAGGCGGCGCAGGCCTTCGATGCCGTAACGCGGGCCGGGGAAGTGTTCGACCAGCGACTGCGGGAGTGTCACGTCCACCAGTTCGACATGCGCGTGCAGCGAACTGTTGCCGTAGAGCATGTTGAGCAGTTGCGCCGGGTCGTTGCCGGTGGTGATCGGCGCCAGGGCGAGCGTCACTTCATGGGTGTCTACCGATACCGGCCGGATGCGCTCCACGCGCGCCAGGATCTCGTCGCGCACGAAGGGGTCGCGCACCACGTCGCGCGGCGTCTCCACGCTCTGCTCGAGCGCGAGCGCGGCGGCGATTGCCTCGATTTCCGCGGCCCGGACCTGGACGCGGTAGGTCGCTAGAATGCGGGACATCGTTGCTTCACAAACGCCAAAACCGGCATTGTGAAGCCCGCGGCGGCGCGCGACAAC
>QGUL01000119.1 GCA_003242425.1 Pseudomonadota bacterium
CACCCCCGCCCCTCTTTTGTCGCCCGCCGCTCCCCCCCCCCCGCGCCCCGGGCTGTTTGGGCCCCCCGTGCCGCCCGCCATGACGAGGATGGTGCGACTCATGCCGGCAACCCCCGCATGAGCTGACGGTTTTCCCAGTCCACACGCAACAGCACTGCCAGCGCGATGCAGTTGGCCAGGATGCCGCTGCCGCCGAAGCTCATGAGCGGCAGCGTGAGCCCCTTGGTGGGCAGCACGCCCATGTTCACGCCCATGTTGATGAAGGCCTGCACGCAGAACCAGGTGCCGATGCCCTGCGCCACCAGGGCCGAGAACGGCCGTTCCAGCGACACGGCCTGACGGCCGATGGCGAAGGCGCGCAACACCAGCCACGCGAACAGGCCGATCACCACCGCGACGCCGACGAAACCGAGCTCCTCCGCGATCACCGCGAGCAGGAAATCGGTGTGCGCTTCCGGCAGGTAGAAGAGTTTCTCCACGCTCGCCCCCAGCCCCACGCCGAACCATTCGCCGCGGCCGAAGGCGATCAGGGCGTGCGACAACTGATAGCCCTTGCCGAAGGCGTCGGACCACGGGTCCATGAAGCCGAACAGGCGCTGCAGCCGGTAAGGCGAGGACAGCACCAGCACGACGAACCCGACCGCGCACAGCAGAATGAGCCCCGCGAACCAGCGCACGCTCATGCCGCCGAGGAACAGGATCGCCATGGCGATCGCCACGATGACGACGAAGGCGCCGAAGTCCGGCTCGCGCAGGAGCAGCCAGCCGACGATCAGCATCGCGCCGAGCATCGGCAGCAGCCCCTGCTTGAAACTGTGCATCAGTGCGCTCTTGCGTACGGTGTAGTCGGCGGCGTAGAGCACCACGGCGAGCTTCATGAACTCGGACGGTTGCAGGTTCAGGAAGCCGAACGAGATCCAGCGCCGCGCGCCGTTCACTTCGCGGCCGATGCCGGGAATGAGCACCAGTGCGAGCGCGGCCAAACCGGCGAGGAAGAGCCACGGCGCCAGGCGCTGCCAGACGCGCATCGGCACCTGGAAGGCGACCGCCGCGGCGATTACGCCCAGCGCCAGGAAGAAGGCCTGGCGCTTCAGGAACCAGGTCATGCTGCCGCTGGTGTAGCCGCTCGCCTCAGCGGTCGAGATCGACGCGGAATACACCATCACCAGACCCATGATGAGCAACAACAGCGCCGACCACACCAGCCCCTGATCGTATTCGTCCAGTTGCGTGCGCACGCCGGCGATTCCGCCGCCATGGACGTAGCTCATGGAAGACAGACCGGAACGTGCGAACGTTTTCTTTTTGCGGCTCATGTGCGCGTCACCCGTTCCAACGCGGCGCGGAACGCCTCGCCGCGATGCTTGTAGTTGCGGTACATGTCCAGACTGGCGCAGGCCGGCGACAGCAGTACGACGTCGCCGGCGCAGGCGAACTCGCGTGCACGACGCACGGCTTCGTCCATATCGGCGGCATCGACCAGCGGCACGCCGCTGCCGGCCAGGGCGGCGCGCAACGCCGGGGCATCGCGCCCGATCAACACCACGGCCCGCACGACCTCGGCCACCGCCGGACGCAACGGCCCGAAATCCTGTCCCTTGCCTTCGCCGCCCGCGATCAGAACCACTTTGCGCGGCGTGCCGGCGAACTGGCGCGCGAAGCCGTTCAGCGCCGCGACCGTGGCGCCGACGTTGGTGCCCTTCGAATCGTCGTAGTAGACGACCTGCTCCGCTTCGGCGACGCGCTCGACGCGATGCGGCAGACCGCCGAACGTCTTGAGCGTTTCCAGCAGCGGTTTGAAAGGCAGACCGATCGCCCGGCACAGGCCCAGCGCGGCGAGCGCGTTGGCAGCGTTGTGCAAACCTTCCAGGCGCATGTCGCGCACCGGCAGCAAAGGCGTCGTGCCCTGCGCCAGCCAGGTTTCCCCGGCCAGACGCAACAGACCGAAATCGTCGGAATCGGGCGCGGCATCGAGACCGAACGTGATGCGTTTGCGGCCTGGGATGGCCATGGCGAGGCTGTAGCGGTCCTCGCGGTTGAGCACCTGCGCCCCGCCGCCGTAGAAGATGCGCGACTTGGCGTCGGCGTAATCGGCCATCGAGCCGTGCCGGTCGAGATGATCCTCGGTCACGTTGAGCACCGTTGCCGCGTCCGGGGCGAGCGTGGAGGTGGTCTCGAGCTGGAAGCTCGACAGTTCCAGCACCCAGACCTCGGGCTGGCGGCCGGCGTCCTCGCGCCGCATGAGCGCGGTGAGCGCCGCAGGGCCGATGTTGCCCGCCACTTCGCAATCGCGACCGGCCGCCGCGCACATCGCGCCGGCGAGCGAGGTCACGGTGGTTTTGCCGTTGGTGCCGGTGACGGCGATGATCTTCGGCCGTTCCAACTGCGGCAGCGCGCGCGCGAACAGTTCGATGTCGCCGACCACCGGGATGCCGCGTGCACAGGCCTGACGGACCACCGGCTCCTTCGGCGACAGACCGGGACTGAGCGCGAGCATCTGGATATCGTCGAGCAGCGCCTCGTCGAATGCGCCCAGACGCAAGTCCGCGTCTTTCACCGTCGCGCGCAGTTCCCCGAGTCCGGGCGGCTCGGCGCGCGAGTCGGCCACGCGCACGCGCGCGCCATGGCACGCAAGCCACTGCGCCATGGACAGACCGGATTCGCCGAGCCCCAGCACCAGGACCCGCTTACCGTCGACGAAAGGATGCGCGCTCGCCATTTATCTCAGTTTCAGAGTCGAAAGTCCGAACAGCACCAGCATGATCGTGATGATCCAGAACCGCACCACGACCTGCGTTTCTTTCCATCCGCCCAGTTCATAGTGGTGATGCAGGGGCGCCATGCGGAAGATCCGCCGGCCGCCGGTGAGCTTGAAATAGAGCACCTGCAGCATCACCGACACCGTCTCGGCGACGAATACGCCGCCCATGATGAACAGCACGATCTCCTGGCGGGTGATGATCGCCACCGTGCCCGGCGCCGCGCCGAGCGCGAGCGCCCCCACGTCGCCCATGAACACCTGCGCCGGGTAGGCGTTGAACCACAGGAAACCGAGGCCGGCGCCCACCAGCGCGCCGCAGAACACCGCCAGCTCGCCCGCGCCGGGGATGTGCGGCAGGAAGAGGTATTTGGCGAACACCGCGTTGCCCGACACGTAGGCGAAGATGCCCAGCGCGCCGCCGACCATGACCGCGGGCATGATCGCCAGTCCGTCGAGACCGTCGGTCAGGTTGACCGCGTTGCTCGTGCCGACGATGACGAAGTAGCTGAGCAGGATGAAACCGAACACGCCCAGCGGATAGGCGATGTTCTTGAAGAAGGGCACGATGAGGTCGGCCTGGGGCGGCAGGTTCATGGAGAAGCCGCTCTGCACCCATTGCGCGAACAGGCTCCAGACCTCGGCGTTGCCGGGTGCGGGGACCGCGAACGCCAGATACACCGCCGCGACAAGGCCGATCACCGACTGCCAGAAGAACTTGGCCTTGGCCGAGAGCCCCTTGGGATTGCGGTGCACCACCTTGCGGTAGTCGTCCACCCAGCCGATGGCGCCGAAACCGAGCGTGACCAGCAGCACGATCCAGACGAAGCGATTGGAGAGATCCGCCCACAGCAGCGTCGTCACGCCGATGGACACGAGAATGAGCGCGCCGCCCATGGTGGGCGTGCCCGCCTTGGTGAGATGGGTCTGCGGCCCGTCGGTACGCACCGCCTGGCCGATCTTGTAGGCCGTGAGCTTGCGGATCATGGGCGGGCCGGCCAGGAAGGAGATGACGAGCGCCGTCAGCGCCGCCAGCACGGCGCGCAGCGTGATGTAGCTGAAGACGTTGAAGGCGCGAATTTCCTCGGCCAGATATTGCGAAAGCGTCAGCAGCACAAGGCCTCCCTCAAGGCGCGGACCGGGCAGCGTGCGTTCATGGCTGCCCCGCTTCGAGTTGTTCGACCACCCGTTCCATGCGCATGAAGCGGGAGCCTTTGACCAGCACGCAGGGGCGTTGCGGCAGAAGCGCCCGCACGCGCTCCACCACCGCTTCGATCGATTCCAGATGCTCGGCCCCTTCGCCGAAGGCGCGCGAGGCGTCGGCGGACAAGGTGCCCAGGGTGTAGAGGTGTTCGATGCCGAGGCGCTTGGCGTAGAGACCGATCTCCTGATGGAAGGCCGGTCCTTCGCTGCCCACCTCGCCCATGTCGCCGAGCACGAACACGCGCGGCGCGTCGTGCTGCACCAGCACGTCGAGCGCCGCCCGCACCGAATCCGGATTGGCGTTATAGGTATCGTCGATCAGCGTCGCGCCCCGCTGGCCGCGCTTGAACTGCAGCCGGCCCTTGACGGCCTGGAAGCCGCCGAGACCCCGCGCCACCGCCTCCAGCGGCGCGCCCGTAGCGGTCGCCGCGGCGCTGGCCGCGAGCGCATTGCGCGCGTTGTGCAGGCCGGCGACCTGCAGCACGACGTTGACCCGGCCTTCCGGGGTGTGCATGTCGAGCTCCGAGCCCGTCGCCGTGAGCCGCGGCGTGGCGTGCACCGCGCAACGGGAATCGAGGCCGAAGTCGCGCACGGTGCGCGTGCCGGCCGCCTGACGCCAGATGTGGGCGTAATCGTCGTCGCCGTTGAACACCGCGATGCCGTCGGCCGGCAGCGCTTCGATGGAAGCGGCGTGTTCCTTCGCCACTTCCAGCACCGACTGCATGAATTCCTGATGCTCGCGCTGCGCGTTGTTGACGAGCGCCACGGTCGGTTGCGCGATATCGGCCAGATAGCGCGTCTCGCCCGGATGGTTCATGCCGATCTCGATCACGGCGCAGCGGTGCCCGGGGCGCAGGCCCAGCACGGTGAGCGGCAGACCGATGTCGTTGTTGAAGTTGCCCGCCGTGGCGAGCACCGCCTCGTTGCCGTGGTGCGCGCGCAGAATCGCCGCCGTCATTTCCTTGACCGTCGTCTTGCCGTTCGAACCCGTCACCGTGATCACCGGGATGTCGAAGCGCCCGCGCCACCAGCGTGCGAGCTGCCCCAGCGCGCGCCGGGTGTCCGGCACGCGTACCAGCGGTACGGTCCAGCGCGCATCGTCGCGGCCCTCCTCAACCAGCGCAGCAGCCGCTCCGGCCTCGATCGCCGTATGCACAAAGTCGTGGCCGTCGAAACGTTCGCCACGAAGCGCGACGAACAATGCGCCCTCGGTAAGCGTGCGCGTATCGGTAGAGACGGAGCGGATCGTCACATCCGCTCCGTCGAGCGAGGTGGCAAGCGCCGCGGCGGCCTCCTTCAATTGCATCATCACGATTGACGCTCCTCGAGCGCGCGACGCGCCTCGTCAAGGTCCGAGAAGGGCAGCCGTTGTCCTGCGATTTCCTGATACGGTTCATGGCCCTTTCCTGCGATCAGGATCACGTCGCCGCGCCGGGCTTGCGAAACGGCCAACCGGATGGCGGCTCTGCGATCGATTTCGATGTCGTGCGTGATACTGAGGCCGGGCAGAATCTCCGCAACGATGGCCAGGGGATCTTCGCTGCGCGGGTTGTCGCTGGTGACGATCGCGCGGTCGGCGTAGCGCGACACCGCTTCGCCCATGAGCGGACGCTTGCCGCGGTCGCGGTCGCCGCCGCAGCCGAACACGCACCACAGCCGCCCCTGCTGCTTGCGCGCGACGTCGCGCAGCGCGCCCAGCACCTTCTCCAGCGCATCGGGGGTGTGGGCGTAGTCGATCACCACCAGCGGCATCTCGCCGCCGCCAGCGCGCTGCATGCGACCTGCCGCGGGCTGGAAATGCCGCGCCGCCTCCGCGACCTGCGCGAGACTGAAACCCGAGACGAGCAGCGCACCGGCCACCGCGAGGATGTTGGCCACGTTGAAGCGCCCGAGCAGTGCGGTCTCGATGCGGGCGTTGCCCCAGCTCGATACCAGGTCGAAGGAGACCCCGTCCGCCGACAGCCGCACGTGATGCGCTTCGACGAAACGCTCCAGACCGCTGCTGCGCGCCACATCGCGCGTCAGGCTGTAGGCCACGCGTTCGACGCCCTCCGCTTCCAGCGACTGCGCGATGCGCACGCCCGCCACGTCGTCCATGTTCAGCACGGCGTGACGCAGGCCGGGCCGCAGGAAGAGTTTCAGCTTGGCCTGCGCGTACGCCTCCATGTTGGGGTGGTAGTCGAGGTGGTCGCGGCCGAGGTTGGTGAACTGGTATTTTAAAAAATTTTAACGTGCCCACG
>QGUL01000120.1 GCA_003242425.1 Pseudomonadota bacterium
CGGCAGTGCAATACGGCCTCGCGCCGTTCCTCGCCGCGCTCTTCACCGTCATGGTCCTGCACCGCCTGCGCCTCGGCGGCTTGGCGCTCGCCGCGGCCTTCTGCACCGCGGTGTGGCTGACCGTCGACTGGACGCTGTACCCGCTCACGCCGCTGCGCAAGCTCATCCTGATCGGGCTTGTCACGCCGCCGCTCGGCCTGCTGGTCGATTTCATGGCGCGTGAATCGCTCGCGTGGCGCATCGCCCTGGCGGCGCTGGCGGCCGCAGCGTCGATCTGGGTGCACGAACCCGCTCCCGACCCTGCATCGCTCGCCGCCGCCGTCATTTTGCCCGCCTGGCTGGTCATGAGCCTGCTCGCCATGAACGGCGCGCCGGGCCGCTCCAGCGGCGCGATCGTCGCGCTCGCGGGCGGCACCGCCGTTTGCGCGGCATACGGCGAAGCGCCGGTCCACTTCAGCGGCTACGCCGCATCGCTCGCGTCCGGCGCGGGCGCATTTCTGCTGTGGCTGCTCGGCACCAACCGCAAGTGGAGCGCGGGCGCGGTCATGCGTCTGCCGGCGGCGACGCTCACGGGATTGCTGCTGGGCGGCGCGGTCTTGCAGGGCGGTACACCCTGGTCTGCCGCGCTCCTGCTCGCCCTGGTGCCGCTCGCGGCGCGCATTCCCGCCCCGCAGCATTGGGCGTTGCGCAGCCAGGTCGCGCTCGTCTGCCTCTACACGCTCGCCATCGCCGCCGCGGCGGTGTACACGCTGTGGCGGCCGTGGCCCGAAACCGCGCTCTGAGTCAGATGTCGTGCACGGCCTGGCGCCGTGCGCGTTCGCGCACTTCGTCCATGGCCTCGCGCAGGCCTTCGGCGTCGAAAGGTTTGGCGAGCACGTGCAGGCCCTCGCTCTTCGCCTGCTCGAGTTGCGCTGTGTAGCCGGTCACGAGCAGCACCGGCAGGTCGGGGTAATGGGTGTGCAGCCACTTCGCCAGCGTGATGCCGCTGGCGCGGCCCGGCATGAGCACATCGGAGACGACGATGTCCCAGCCCGGCTGGTTGTCGATGCGCACCATGGCCTCGTCGGCATTCGACGCGATCTCGACCGTGCAGCCGATCTGTTCCAGCAGGACGCGCGTGGCCTGCGCCACTTCCGGATTGTCCTCCACGAGCAGCACGCGCCCGCTGGTGCGCGCAGGCGCCGCCTCCGGTTTGCCGGCCGCGATGTGTGCATACGGCCGCTCGGATACGGGCAGGAACAGGGTCACTTTCGTGCCGCGCCCCAGTTCGCTCTCCACCGTGGCCGTGCCGCCCACTTCCTCGCAGAAACCGTAAACCTGCGCGAGTCCCAGCCCCGTGCCGCGCCCCGGCGCCTTGGTCGTGAAGAAGGGTTCGAACACGTGGCGCAGATTCGCTTCGGGAATGCCCTGGCCGGTGTCCTCGAAGGTGATGGCGACGAATTCGCCGCGCAGCCCCTTGGGGCCGCTGCCGTCCAGTTGCACGTTACGCGCATGCACCGACAGGGTTCCGCCTTCGGGCATGGCGTCGCGCGCGTTGATGGCGAGATTGAGCGTCGCCAGTTCGAATTCGCCCTCGTCGGCGTAAACGGGCTTGGTCGCCGGATCGACGTCGAGCTGCAGCACGATGCGGCTGCCGAGCGAAGCGCGCACGAGCTCGAGGAACTCGTTCATCTGCGCGGGCACGTCGAGCACCTCCGGCCGCAGCGGCTGCTTGCGCGAGAAGGCGAGGAGCTGCCGCGTGAGGCGCTTGCCGGCTTCGAGCGAGCGCTCCAGCGCGCCGAGCGGCTGTTCCACGTCCTCGCGCCCCGCGAGACGACGGCGCAGCAGCATGGTGCTGGTGGACACCACCATGAGCAGGTTGTTGAAGTCGTGCGCCACGCTGCCGGTCAATTGGCCGAGCGCCTCCAGGCGGCGCGCCTGCTTGTAGGCCATCTCCATCGCCTGGCGCTGCGTGACCTCCGCGCGCCACTGATTCCAGCCCTCCTCCTCGCGCTGCAGGCGCCGCAGCGCGATGGCGAGGATCACGCACAAGGCCAGGCTGGGGACGAAGGTGAAGCCTGCCACGACGCCGGCGCGTTCATACCAGCGCGACAGCCACGCCTCGCGCGCGTAGCTGGTCGCGAGGTAGATGGGATAGGCGCCGATCTGGCGATAGATGCCGTAGCGTTCCAGGCCGTCCACCGACGAGACGTATTCGGCGCTGCCCGCGAACTGTCCGGCGCGGATGCGTTCCGCGAAGGGACCGCCCAGTTGCTTGCCCACCTTGGCAGGCGGATAGCGGGCGATGAGGCTGCCGTCGGCGTGCAGCAACGCGATCGCCGCGCCGTCGGCATGCTGCGTCAGGCGCTGGTAGTACTCGCTGAAGTAATCCGGGCGCAGGGTGATGCTCACCATGCCGCGGAAGACTTCGCCGGGGCCGCGCCGCGCCACGCTGATGCTGAACACCGGCACACCGGTCGCGCGCCCCTCGTAGACCGGAGAGACGTACACCGGTCCGCGCCCCTCGCGATGGAACTTGAAATCCTCGTGATCGGCGATGTTCAGTTGCGCCGGCACGGGATAGAAACGGTTGCTCACGAGCATCGCGCCGTTGACATCGAAAATGTTGATCGAGGACAGATGCGGAATGTCGGCGGCGATGCGCGAGAGCTCGGCGTGATAGGCGGCCTGTTCGGCGCGGATGCGTTCGTCGCTGCGATCGTTCACCAGCGCCAGGAAGCGCTGGATGAGCTGCTCGTTGATCTCGAACACCTTGAGCGCGTGTTCCTCGGCCACATAGGCCAGGCGTTCGACTTCGTCCCGTACGGCCGCGTCTGCGTCCCGGTAGCTCTGCCAAGCGTAGCCGGTGAAGAACAGTACCGGCAGCAGGATGGCGAGCAGCAGCAGCGTCTTCAGCGCCGCGCGCGTGCGTTCCAGTCCGGGCGCAGCGGCCGGCGCGTTGTCCAAAGTGCTGTGCGTACGTGCGTCCACGGGCGGGAAAGCGGGCGCGCACGCCGCTTCACCGCCGCGGTGCGCGCCCTTATTGGATAACGCCCCCGCCGAGGCAAACTTCGTTCCGGTACAGCACGACCGACTGTCCCGGCGTCACCGCCCATTGCGGTTCGGTGAACCGGATCTCGCATTCGTCATCGTCAAGGCGCGCGATGCGGCACTCGGCATCGCGCTGGCGGTAACGCGTCTTGCCGCCGTAGACGAGACTGGTATCCGGCGCCGTGCCCGCCACCCAGGCGAGGTCGGCGGCTGTCAGACGGTCGCGCTTGAGCAGCGGGTGATCGTGGCCCTGCACGACGATGAGCTCGTTGCGTGCCATGTCCTTCGCCGCGACGTACCAGGGCTCGCCCTTGCCGCCCTTGGTGCCGCCGATGCCCAGGCCCGAGCGCTGACCGATGGTGTAGAACGCCAGCCCGATGTGCTGGCCCACCACCTTGCCTTCGGGCGTGCGCATCTCGCCCGGCTCGCGCGGCAGGTAACGGTTGAGGAATTCGCGGAACGGGCGTTCGCCGATGAAGCAGATGCCCGTGGAATCCTTTTTCTCCGCCACCGGCAGCCCGGCTTCGCGCGCGATCGCCCGCACCTCCTTCTTGCGCAGTTGCGCAAGAGGAAAGACCACGCGCGCGAGCTGTGCCTGCGTCAGCCGGTGCAGGAAATAGCTCTGGTCCTTGTCGGGATCGGCGCCGCGCAACAGTTCGTAACGGCCGTCGCGTTCGCGCACGCCGGCGTAATGGCCGGTGGCGATGCGCTGCGCCCCCATGGCGAGCGCGTGATCGAGGAAGGCCTTGAACTTGATTTCGGCATTGCACAGGACGTCGGGGTTCGGCGTGCGGCCCGCGGCGTACTCGCGCAGGAATTCGCTGAATACGCGGTCCTTGTACTCGGCGGCGAAGTTGACGACCTCCAGATCGATGCCGATCACGTCGGCGACCGACACCACGTCGATCAGATCCTGGCGCGTCGAGCAGTATTCGTCGTCATCGTCGTCCTCCCAGTTCTTCATGAACAGGCCGACGACTTCGTAACCGGCGCGTTTGAGCAGCAGCGCGGAGACGGCCGAGTCCACGCCGCCCGACATGCCGACCACGATGCGTTCGCGTGCAGTCATGCTCAGTAATGCCCGATGATCGACAGGGGATGGCGCTTGCCGGCGAGGTAATCCTCGATGCAGGCGAGCACCAGCGGGCTGCGGTGACGCTCGCGCAGCGCGCGGATTTCGTCGAGGCTCAGCCACAGCGCGCGCCGGATATCCTTGTCGAGCGGTCGCGCCGGATCGTGTTCGCCCGTCTCGCCGGTGAAAGCGACGCGCAGGAAGGTCGTGCCCGTATCGGGATGCGTCCAGCTGTAGAGGCCGAGCACTGCAGTCGGCCGGAAGGCGTGCGCGGTCTCTTCCATCGCCTCGCGCACGCAGGCCCCGACCAGCGTTTCGCCCGGCTCCCAATGCCCCGCCGGCTGGTTGTAGACCAGCCGCCCGCCCACCTCTTCTTCGACGAGCAGGAACTTGCCGTCACGCTCCATGACGGCTGCAACTACCACGTTGGGCTTCCAGATTCGGTCGTTCATCTTCGAAAAGCGCGCATCGCGCGGCAAAACGTGCATTCTACCGCGCCCGGTCCGCGCGCCCGAACGGCGGGCACTGCGTTTGCTCAGCCAATGCGGTCGCCCGGAGCGGCACCCGGCTGCATGCGGCCGCCGTTCATTCGCAAAAAGAAGGGATCGACAGCGTGGCCAATCGCACCACCCGCCGGCAATCCAGCGTCCCCACCGGCCGCATCGAACGCTTCGTACAGCTCGGCCTCATGGCGGGCGAGCTCGTGCTCGGCGGCGTGCTCGAAGGCATGCGCCGGGCGGGCACGCGCGGCGAGCCGGCCGGTAACCCCATGCTCAACGCCCGCACGGCGAGGCGTATCGCCGAACGGCTCTCGCACATGCGCGGCGCGGCGATGAAACTGGGACAGTTGCTGTCCCTGGAAGGTCCGGACTTCCTGCCGCCTGATTTCGCCGCCGCGCTCGGCATCCTGCGCGCCGGCGCCGACCCGATGCCGCACTCGCAACTGCGGCGCGTGCTGGGGCGCGAATACGGTGCGGGCTGGGAGGCGCGTTTTCAACGCTTCGACTTCGAGCCCGTCGCGGCCGCCTCCATCGGACAGGTGCATTACGCCATCGCCGCGGACGGACGCGAGCTCGCGCTCAAGATCCAGTATCCGGGCGTGGCCCAATCCATCGACAGCGACGTCGAGAACGTTACCGGCCTGCTGCGGCTGCTGAAACTGCTGCCCGCCAACATCGACGTGCGCGAAACGGTCGCCGAAGCCAAACGCCAGCTGCACCAGGAAGCCGACTACCTCAAGGAAGCGGAGATGCTGCAGCACTACGCCAGGCTGGTCGCGGACGAGCGGCAACTGCGCGTACCGCGCGTGCATATGGACCTCAGCACCAAGCGCATCCTCGCCATGGATTTCGTCGAAGGCGAACCGCTGGACGTGCTCGCGCACCCGGACACGCCTCAAGGACGGCGCGACGCGATCGGCCGGATGCTCATGCGGCTGCTGTTCCGCGAGCTGTTCGAGTTCCGGTTCATGCAGACCGATCCCAACTTCGCCAACTACCTCTACGATCCGCACGGCAACCAGATCGTGCTGCTCGACTTCGGCTCGGTACGGCGCTTCGAAAGCCGCTTCGTCGCGCGTTTCCTGCAGCTATGCAAGGCGGTGGTGACGAACGACCGTGGCGCCGTGCGGCGCCTGGCGACCGAGATCGGCTACATCCATCGCGACGATCCGCCGCACATCGTCGAGCGCGGCATCGCGCTCATCATGCTGGTGTGCGAGCCCCTGCGCCATCGCGGGATTTACGACTTCGCGCACTCCAATCTGCCGCAACGCGCGCGCGAAGCGGGTTTCGATCTGCTTCTGAGCGGCGACACCCTGCATCCGCCGCCGCCCGAGACGCTGTTCCTGCACCGCAAGCTCGCAGGCTCGTTTCTCATCATGGCGCGCATCGGCGCGCGCGTGAACGTGCACAACCTGCTCGTTCCCTTTCTGCCGTAGCGGTCCTTACAGCGCGTTCAGAGGAATCTTGAGATAGCGGACGCCGTTCGCTTCCGGCGGCGGCATGTGTCCCGCGCGGATGTTCACCTGCACCGAAGGCAGGATG
>QGUL01000483.1 GCA_003242425.1 Pseudomonadota bacterium
CAAGTGACTCGAAGGAGGACCCCCGCCCATGGAAATTCGCGTTTCGGGCCACCAGATCGATACCGGCTCCGCTCTTCAGGAACACGCGACCCAGCGGCTCGATGCGATCACCGAAAAATACTTCAGTCGGGCGCTGTCGTCGGCGGTGACGTTCGGCAAGGGGCCGGCCGGCGCGTTCACCTGCGACATCGTGCTGCACGTCAACCAGGGCCTGATTCTCAAGAGCCACGGGCAGGCGCAGGACGCGCACCAGGCGTTCGAACAGGCGGCCGAGCGGGTCGAGAAGCAGCTCCGGCGCTACAAGCGCCGTCTCAAGGACCGCCACGAGCAGGCTGAGCACGCCATGCGGCAGGAGGAGGCGGCTTATACGGTCTTTGCTGCCGACGAGTCGGACGAGGAAGTCGTCTCCGACGCTCCGCCGATCATCGCCGAGACCCGGACCGACATTCCGGTGGTCACCGTATCGGATGCCGTAATGCTGCTGGATTTGCGGCATACCAACGCGCTGTTCTTCAAAAACGCTGGAACCGGAATGCATAATATGGTTTACCGCCGCGCCGACGGGTCGATCGGATGGGTCGAGCCTTCCTCTTAGGCGGGGATTCCCCGGTCGTGGAATTGACCGCCGCTGACGACGTTATCAACTCCTTGATGATTCAACTGGCAGGGTAATTCCCGTTGCCCCGCGCCAATCGATCACGAGTGAGCAAGACCGAGAAAACGAGCACGATGAGTCCCTTGTATTCGATCAGGCCGGAATCGGTCGCGATCATCGATGAAGCCGAGAAGCCGGAAATCCTCCAGCGACTCAGCCAGCTTTTCGCGGACAGCTGGAATCTCGATGCCGGCCAGGTGCTCGAGCAGCTGGAGGAGCGCGAGCGCCTTGGCAGCACGGGTTTCGGTCGCGGGGTGGCGATCCCGCATGCCCGCATCGCCGGGCTCTCGCGCCCGGTCGCGGCGCTGATCAAGCTGCGCCAGCCGGCGGACTTCGCTGCGGCCGACGGGCTGCCTGTCGATATCGTGTTCGGCCTGCTTTCGCCCGAGAACAGCGGAGCCACGCATCTCCATGCTCTGGCCGCGATCTCGCGCCTGATGCGCGACGAGCGCGTGCACGACGCGCTGAGCGAGGCGCCCGACGAGGAGGCAATCTACGGCCTGCTGACCAACGCGGCAGACCGCTACGCGGCCTGAGCCCGCCATGGACGGCGGGCCGAATGGGGCTTCGGTCCACTATCGCGCGCTCGAGGCCCTCTACGCCTCGGCGCCCGTCAACGCCCTGTTCGAATCCCGGCTCGAGATCGTCGACGAAGGCCACGCGCGGATCCGGTTCCTGGTCGACGAGCGGTTCCACCACGCGGCCGGCGCGGCGCACGGCACGATCTACTTCAAGATGCTCGACGACGCGGCGTTCTACGCCGCGAACTCGATGGTCACCGACCGCTTCCTGCTGACCACCGCGTTCAACCTCCACTTCACCCGGCCGATCCGCACCGGCGAGGTCATCGCCGAGGGGCGCTGGATCAGCGGCCGCCGGCGCGTGTTCATCGCCGAATCGCATCTCGTCGATTCCGATGGGGAAGAGATCGGCCGGGGCACCGGCACCTTCATGCGTTCGCACATCGCACTGTCCGGCCTCGCCGGATACCGCGTTCCGGAGTGACCGCCGCGTGGATGCACGCCTGCCAGCGCATCTCGAGGTGGCCGGATTGATTCGCGCGGTCGAGGCCG
>QGUL01000121.1 GCA_003242425.1 Pseudomonadota bacterium
CTTGCCAAAAAACGGATCTAGATCCGGCATGCCTGCGAGAAGTCCTGCGCCTGCACCACCTGTCACGTCATCATCCGGGAAGGCTTCGACTCGCTCGACCCCGCCTACGAGGAAGAGGAGGACATGCTCGACAAGGCCTGGGGGCTGGAGCCTACTTCGCGGTTGTCCTGTCAGACGCGCATCAAGGACCGCGATCTCGTCATCGAGATTCCCAAGTACACCATCAACCTCGTCAGCGAACGGCGGTAGGAGGGGACGATGAAGTGGACCGACGTGCAGGAAATCGCCATCGAGCTGAGCGAGAAGTATCCGGACATCGATCCGCGCACCGTGCGTTTCACCGATCTGCACAACTGGGTGGTGTCGCTGGAAGGCTTCGACGACGATCCGAAGCGCGGCGGCGAGAAGGTGCTGGAAGCGATCCAGGCCGCGTGGATCGGCGAATCGGATTTCGAAGACGAGGATTGAGCGGCCGGGGTCTCATAGGCCGCGGCGAACCGGTGTGAGAGCGCGAGGCCGCGGGCACGCGGCCTCGCGCTTTTTTACTTCGCCTCCGTTGCGCAGGCCGTGCCGGTGATCCGGCCGCCCACGAGGCAGGGCGCGCTTGTGCCCCTGTCCTGAGCTTCCTGAAGCGGAGCGGGCGCTTCGCTAATGGTCGCTGCTTCCGTATCGTCGAACATCGGCGATTGCGGCAGGCGATGCTCGCGCTCGTTGGTCGCCATGCCCGGCTCGATGGTGAGCTGTCCGTCGACGAAAGTCAGCACATAGTTGTTCGAGCTCAACCCGGATACGGTGATCGTGTAGCTGCCGGGCGTTAAGGCGCCTTGCGCGCTGCCGCCGTAGACGAGCGTGCCGCCCAGCACCGATTCGTCCTCGCCGTTGACGAAGCCGCTGTAGGTGACGCCGTTGCCGCCGTGGTAAGGCTGGCCGTCGTAGGTTTTGTGATCGTTGTTGGCGATGACCGTGAGCGGTGCCTTGTCGATGGTCAGCGTGCCGGTCTGGACGATCAGGTCGTAGCCCTGCTGGGTGGAGTACAGACCGGACAGGCCGAGCGTATAAGCGCCGGCATTCGTGCCGCCGCCGGTGAGCACAGCCGTGCCCAGCAGCCGCGCTGGATCGTACGGATCGACGATGGTGTAACCGGTGCTGCCGGTCTGGTGCTGACCGTTATAGGTGACTTGAGCATCGTTCACGATGACCGTGAGCGGCGTCAGCAAGCCGCGCAGCAGCGGGGTGCTGAATCCTTCGTAGAGTCGCCATGCGGCGCCGGTACCGCCCTGTCCGTCGATATCCCAGGCGGTCCCGCCGGCGTTGGACACCTCGGTGGTGAAGGTGTCGAGATTGGTCAGTTGCAGCCAGGAGCGACCGCCGCTGATGCTGGCGTCGATACCGGACCCATAGCCGATTGCATTCAGGCCATCGTTGATGGTGTTGCCGTTGCTGTCAGTGGTGGCGAAGAAGCTGGACGAGACGCTGCCGCCGGTTTGTCCACCGACCAGGCCACCGACCATGTTGCCCTGGGCTTCGACTTTGCCCGTGGCGTAGGCCTGGCTGATGCTGCCACTTTCCTGCGCGCCCACCAAGCCGCCGACTATATCGGTGCCACTGACCTCTCCGGCGGCATAGGCCTGGCTGATGCTGCCACTGTCCTGCATGCCCACCAAACCGCCGACCATAGCGGTGCCACTGACCTCTCCGGCGGCATAGGACTGGCTGATGCTGCTGCCACCGGTCTGATAACCCACCAGGCCACCGACGGCGCCTCCTGTGCTCTTGACCTTGCTCGTGGCATAGGACTGGTCGATGCTGCCACCTTCCTGCATGCCCACCAGACCGCCTGCTGAATCTCCGCCGCCATCGACCTCCCCGGTGGCATAGGACTGGCTGATGCTGCTGCCACCGGTCTGATTACCCACCAGGCCACCGACGGCGCTTCCCATGCTCTTGACCGTGCTCGCGGCATAGGACTGGTCGATGCTGCCGGACCACTGATAGCCCGCCAGACCACCGATTTGGCTGCCGCCATCGACCGATCCGGAGGCATAGGACTGACTGATGTTGCCGCCCGTGGAACCTGCCAAGCCGCCGACTTGGTTAGCGCCGTGGACCGATCCTGCGACGTAGGACAGGCTGATGTTGCCGCCGTCCAGAAAACCGACCAGGCCGCCGACGTAATTCAGCCCCGTGATGTCCACATTCACGAGTCCCAGGTTGTGCAGCGTACCGCCGGCGGCGCCGAACAGGCCCACGTAGTCCGATAGACGGTCGATGAAAAGCCCTTCGATCACATGCCCCAGGCCGTTCAACGTGCCGGTGAAGCCCCTGCTCGAGCCGCCGATAGGCGCAAAGCCTGCGCCATTGTTCCAATCCTTCGTTCCGCTCGCGTCGATGTTATTGGCCAGCACGAAATTCTTGTCGAGCAGGCTGTGCGAAGCCATGCCCTGCAGGCCGTATACGTCGGTGATTTGGTACGGGTCGTTCATGCCGTCACCGCCGAGGGCGCGCAGGAAGGTCGCATGTCCGGGATCGAAGCCGAAATCCGCCGCCGTAAAGCCGGGCAGGGGATTGCTCACCTGCTCCCAGCGGCCCGAGCCCAGCCAGAACCGGCCGACGTTCACATCTTCCGTCGCGGTGAACAGGCTGCCTGCATCGCCCGTGAGGCGCAGGTTGCCAGTCAGGTTCAGCGTCTGGTCGAAGGTGAAGCTGCCGCTGGTCTCCAGGCTCAGGTTGGGCAGCGCGCTGATCAGCCCGCCGAGGTCAGCCAGCTCGCGCGCGTGGAGCAACTCGCTGTAGCTGCCGAAGCTGCCGGCGGCGGAGCCGGCCAGTTTCACGGTGAAGGTGTCGCCCGCGAGGCTGAGGCTTTGAGCATCGGCGCCGCTCAGGCCGGCGCCGAAGAACAGCGCGTTGCGATCGTTGCCGCTACCGTAGTTTTCGGCACTGATGAGCAGCGTGCTGTCATTGAGCGTACCGGGCGCCAGCAGTTGGTAGAAGAAGCCGTTGGCGCCGGTGGTCAAAGTGAACGGCCTGTTGTCCAGTTGCAGGGACAGGGCGGCGCCAGCCGCCCCGTTGACCGCGGCGGCGTCTTCGTAGAGGACGCCGGAGAGCACCTGCGGAGCGCCGCCGGACGCCGGGTACTGCCAGAGGAAGTAGGGATAGCTCTGACCTTCGACGATGCCCCAGACGTCGATGAAATCCCAGTTGTCGAAGTTGTTCCTGCCGAACATCTGCGCGGTGGTCAGTCCGGTGGCGCCACCGCTGCCGCCCACGTTGCCTATCGCATTGCCGCGCCCTGTGGTTTCGGTGTTCCAGTAGCTGTCGCTGATGCTGCCGCCGGTCTGCTCGCCAACCAGGCCGCCGACATGGGTGATGCCGGTGACCAGGCCGGCCGCATAGGTCTCGTCGATGCTGCCGCCGGATTGCCGGCCGACCAAGCCGCCGACCTGCGAGCCACTGCCGACGATAGCGGCGGTCGCGTAGGACTGGCTGATGCTGCCGCCGGTCTGCTCGCCCACCAGACCGCCGACGATTTGATAGCCGTTGATCTTACCCGTGACGAAGGTCTGGCTGATGTCGGCTTCGCCGCCGCCCACCAGGCCGCCGACGTACGACCGGCCGGTGATGCTTGCGGCGACGAGCCCCAGGCTTCGTAAAGTGGCGCCGTCCGCGTATCCGAACAAGCCTACGTAATCCGTTCCCGCCCGGTTGATATAAAGCCCTTCGATCGTGTGCCCCAGGCCGTCCAACGTGCCGGTGAAGGGATTGCCGATGGTGCCGATGGGCGCGAAGCCTGCGCAGTCGGAGCCGGCACAGTTCCAGTGCTTGGTGGCGCTCGCATCGATGTTGTTGCCAAGCACGTAAAGGCCGGAAAGATTGTTCTGAATGGCCTGCAACTGCTCGACGTTCTGCACCACCGTGTACAGGTTCGGGCGGTTCGTCGGGTCGATCGCCCCCGTGGGCAGGTCGTTCTTGTTGAACACCTGGTTGCCCGCCAGACCGATCAGATAAGGCGTGGTCTGGTTACCGGCATTGGCCCAGACGGTGCCGAATGCGAAGCCGCCGAAGCTCGTAGTGTCGAACATCTGCGCGGTGGTCAACCCGGTCGCATGCACGCTCCCGGTGCCGCCTTGGTCATTGCCTACGGCATCGTTCTGTCCGGTGGTTTCGGTATTCCAGTAGCTGTTGCTGATGTCGCCATCGTACCGCATGCCTACCAGGCCGCCGACATAACCCTGGTAGTTGGAGGTATTGCTGACCGGGCCGGTAGCGTAGGACTGGCTGATACTGCCTCCACCGGCCTGGCCCCCCACCAGACCGCCGGCGTAGCCATTGTCACCGGTGGTGCTGACCGCGCCGCCGGCATAGGACTGTTGGATGCTGACGCTACCGGTTTGGTAACCCACCAGGCCGCCGGCATAGGCGTTAGGAGCGTTGGCGGTCACGTTACCAGTGGCATAGGATTGGATGATGTTGCCCCCGGTTTGACGGCCCACCAGGCCGCCGGCATAAGAGCTGTAGTAGGACAAGGAACTGGTGACGGTCACGTTACCGGTGGCATAGGACTGGACGATGTCGCTGCCTTCTTGCAATCCCACCAAGCCGCCGGCTTCGGTACTGTATTCAGCGCTGGCGCTTACATCACCGGTGGCATAGGATTGGATGATGATGCCGCTATCACGTAGATTGCCCACTAAGCCGCCGACGGCCTCCCTGCCGTGCACAGACGTTGTGGCGTAGGATCGGCTGAGCGTGCCGCCCCCCCTGCCAGCCTACCAAACCGCCAACGTAATATTCTTGTCCTGTTACCGTCCCTGTCGCGTAGGACTCGCTGATCGTGTGGGCAGTTTTCATAAGGCCCACGAGGCCTCCGACCACTGAAACGCCGTTGATCGATCCGCTCACAAAGGATCGGATGATGTGACCATCGTTACCGTCCAACGTGCCTACCAGGCCGCCGACATACTTGTTTCCGGTGATGTTCGCGTTGACCAATCCTATATTGCGCGCGATGCCGTACCACGTACGGCCGATCAAACCGACATAGTCTGTTCCCGGGCGGTTGATGGTGAGACCGTTGATCACGTGCCCCAAACCGTCCAGCACTCCGTGAAACATGTTGCTGGAATCGCCAAGAGGTGCAAAACCCGCGCCGCCGTTCCAATCTTTTGTGTCACTGGCGTCGATGTCCGCTCCCAGCGCATAGTGCCCTGAAAGATTGCTGCGGATGTCATCCAAATCAGCGAGGCTGTTGATGACCCGGTAGTCCTGGCCATTGATGGTGAGGAAGCCGGTGCCGGAACGGCCGGGGAAATCCACGCGGCCGGCAAAGCCGTTCGCCTCCCCCGGCGCAAAACCGACTTTCACCGCGCCGCTGCCGCCGGTATTCATGACCAGTCGCGAGGTGCCGTCGGCGGTCAGCACCGCATTGATGTTGATGTCTCGGTTGGCATTGAGCGTCAGCGTGTTCGAGTTCCAAGTGATATCGGCGTTGATGTGGATATCGCCCGGATCGCTGCCCGTTCCGTTTTTGCCCCACGGGTTTTCCGCGCCGTCGGCGGTGGAGACGGTGACGTTGCCGCTGGCCAGCGCCGTTTGAATCGCGCTGGCCTTGGCCGCATCGATGACGATGTCCACCGGGTCGATGAGCCACTCACCGCCCTGGGTGTCGACCTTCAGGTTCTGGTCCAGGTTGACCTTGGCCGCCGAGGTCTCGACGAAGTGCGCAGTGAGCTCACCGGCGGCGTTGACCTCGCCGTGCTGCATATCGGCCAGCAGCAGGATGCGGCCGTTTTTGTTGGCCAGGGTCTTGGCTTCGATGCGCCCGCTGTTGTTGACCACGCCCTTCATGGCCTCCGAGGCCCCGCGCGCGGTGAGGATCGCCACGCCCCCGTCGGCCTGAATGAGGCCCTTGTTCTCCACCAGCGTCTGCAGCGTGGAGGCCTCGACCTGCACCGACAGCAGCCCGTCGCCGTCGAAGTCCAGCAGCACGCCGGTGCCGGCCGCCAAGGCCGTGTCGCCCTTGATCGTGCCTTCGTTGTTCACCGTGGGGGCGATCAGCGCCACGACGTTGCCTTCGATGTGGCCGAGGTTCTGGATCTCCCCGCCGATTCCTTGGAAGCG
>QGUL01000484.1 GCA_003242425.1 Pseudomonadota bacterium
AAACAGGGGGGGTTGCCCGCCTATATGGTCGATCACGAAGACCAGATCGATCCGCAATGGGTGGCGGGCAAGCAGCGCATCGGTGTCACGGCGGGCGCTTCGGCGCCCGAGGTTCTCGTCGATCGCGTCATCGCCCGCCTGAAGCAGCTCGGCGTCTCGCGCATCTCCCAGTTGGAGGGCGTGCAGGAGCACGTCGCCTTCCCGCTGCCCAAGGGTTTGTCGGCGGTCGAATAAAAAGGCGGGCTTTGCGCCCGCCTTTCCCGCCGCTGCCGGCCCTAGTTCACCAGTTCGCGCTTGCTGATGATGCGGCCGGAAGGTCTGCCCGCATGGATGGGGATTTGCTGCTTCTGGTCGTCGCGTTTGTACGCGTAGGTCTTGTCGTCGGTCGTGACGACAATGGACAGGCCCGGCATCTGTTCGGCGATGTACTTGCCGGCCACGCCGTCGGCGCCCGGCACGGCGCAGCCGGTTTCGGCATCGACGTAGTTCAGCCAGCTGTAACCGCCGCCGACCGTACACACCTCTTCGGAGGGAACATTGCTGGAGAACACCAGCACGTTGCCCACGAACTGCGGATCGACGCTCACGCGTTCCCCTTTGTCCGGCAGATCGATATACCAGCCGGCCTGGGGTTTCTTGCAGTCCGTCGGCATTTTGCGCAGGTCGTCGGTCTGCTCCGCGAAGGCGCGGCCCTCGAGCGCCTCACGCGGATTCGTGAGCGTCACGCCGGTGTCCTTGACGGCGTACACGGTCTGCGTGCTGAGGTCGTCGACGTCGGAGTTTCCGAGATAACGGCCGGTTCCGAAGAACAGCGTCAAGGTTGCCGGCATGCCCGTCTCGCCCAGCACGATGCGCGTTGTGATGGGCTGGGGTGTATCGCCTTTCTTGACTTGCGTGACGAGGGTGGCGGTGCCCTTGTTGATGTCGAACCGCCAGACGTTGCCCAGCAGATCGCCCGCATAGGCGTAGACCGCGGTGTTGTCGATGCCGAGCGCCGGGCCGTATACCGTGATCTTGCCCAGCCCCGACGGCTCGTCCTTCGAGCCTGCCGTGGTGGCGATTTTCTTCAGAATTTTCCCGGTCTCGGCATCCAGCACATAGAGGTAGCCTTTGCCATCGCCGTTGTTGCCGGCATAGATGTTGTTGTAGCCGGAAGTGACGAGCACCACCCAGGTTCCGTTATTGAGCTTGGTGATGCGCGGCTCGGCGTACGAGCGGCCGAGATGGCAGTCGCCGGAATGCGTGGACGGATTGCTCTCGTCGTAGCAGGTGGCGGTGCGCTTGAACTCCCACAGCGCCTTCGGCTCGTCGGGTGAAGTGACGTCGAGCGCATAGTAGCCGACGCCGCCGCGTCCGGCCCCGCCGACCAGGAGCGTGCGCCATTTGCCCCCGATCTTCACGTCGCCGACGATGGGCGAGCCGTCGAGCAGGAATCGATGTCCTTTGGTGGCGCCGTAGTCCGTGCTCGCCAGCCGGTACAGTTCCGGGGCGACGAAGGAGGGGATGAACGCCCATTTCTCGATGCCGTTATCGGCGTCGAAGGCGTGCAGCATGCCGTCGTTGCCGGCCACATAGACCATGCCCTGACGATTGGCCTGAGCGGTACGGTAGGCATCGTAGCCCGCATCCGCGTAGTTGTAGCGCGGTACGCCGACATAGGCCGGTTGCGAGTGGATGATGTCGCCGAGCACGCTCGCCCCAGCGCGGTTTAATTTTTTTG
>QGUL01000485.1 GCA_003242425.1 Pseudomonadota bacterium
GTTCTACACCGCCTCGCCCAGCTCGCCCACGGCGGGCATGATTGGCCCGACGCGCCGAACGAAAGAACACCCACGGCCCGCCGTACGGGCGGGCACGCACGCATGAACGAAAACTCCGTCCCGACGCACCGGCCGGTGCGCAGCTTCGTATTGCGCCAGGGCCGCATCTCCAACGCCCAGGCGCGCGCGTACCAGCAGCTGATGCCGCTGTACGGCATACCCTACGCGCCCGAGCCGCTCGATCTCGAGCGCGTGTTCGGCCGCGCCGCGCCGAAGATCCTGGAAATCGGTTTCGGCATGGGCGAGACCACCGCCGCCATCGCCGCAGCCAATCCGGACAAGGATTATCTGGGCATCGAAGTGCACACGCCCGGCGTGGGCAGCCTGCTGAAACAGATCGAGGAACGCGGGCTGCGCAACGTGCGCGTGATCCAGCACGACGCGGTGGAAGTGTTGCAGCACATGATCGCGCCTGCCACGC
Organism: Pseudomonadota bacterium; assembly: GCA_003242425.1. Taxonomy (GTDB): domain Bacteria; phylum Pseudomonadota; class Gammaproteobacteria; order Burkholderiales; family SG8-39; genus ZC4RG42. The sequence continues at coordinate 482 of QGUL01000485.1, forward strand.
TGGACGGCGTGCAGATCTTCTTTCCCGATCCCTGGCCCAAGAAGCGGCATCACAAGCGCCGGCTCATCCAGCCGCCCTTCGTCGCCCTGGTCGCGAGCCGGCTCAAATCCGGCGGCACGCTGCACGTCGCCACGGACTGGGAAGACTACGCCCAGCAGATCCTCGAAGTACTAAGCGCCGAACCCGCACTGGAGAACACCGCCGAGGGCTTCGCGCCGCGGCCCGACTCGCGCCCGCAGACCAAGTTCGAGGCGCGCGGCCTGCGGCTCGGCCATGGCGTGTGGGACGTGATCTTCAGGAAACGCTGAACGGGTCGCGCGCGCCTTCGGGCTCGCCCAGCGTGGCGAGCGCTTGTTGCAGGAAATTGCCGCGCTCCGCCACACGCAGCGTGCCGTTCGCCAGGGCCCCGGCGACTTCCTCGGCGCGCATGCTCAGCGCCTGCCCGCCAGCCACGCTGAACAGGAAACGGCTGCGTGCGGGACTGATCCAGATGAGTTTGGCGCGCCGCGACGGATCGCCGAATTCCACCAGATCGCCGCGCTGCAGCGTCACACACGGCGCGGCCGGCGGCTCCATCGCCGCGGCCATCTGCGGCTGAGGCGCAATGCGCGGCGGCTCCGCCGGCGCGGCGCGCAGCTGCAGGACCGCCTGATGCGCGGCCATCAGTTCGTCCATGAAGGCCTGCGCCTCCTCCGCGCTCGCGTCCGTGACACCGATGCCTTCGCGCACAGCGCGGATGAGCGGCGGCAGGGTCGCGACATAGGCCGGCAGTTCGTGGCGCAGGCGCGGCCTTACGCTGTCCTGCAAACCTTCCACCAGGCGCAAGCGTTCCTCCCACAGCGCGTCGTCGAGGCGCGAGATGCGCGCATCGGCCACCGCCTGCACCCACACCCGGTTCAGGAACTCGCGCAGGAAAGCGGGCGCGTCCTCGCGGATGCGTTGCGCCACCGCCTCGGCCGCCTGTTCACGCACATAGGCGACGCGTTCCTCCGCGAGCAGCGCCGCCGTCGTCTCCGCCAGTGCGCGCTCGGCCTGCTCCTCCACCTGCGCGACCAAAACGCGCAAACGTTCGGTCGCGGCATCGAACAGACCCAGATCGGCCTGGAACTCGTTCACGAGCGTGTCCACCACTTCACGCAGGCCGTGGAGAAACACGCTCTCCGCCCCGGTATCGAGGACGGGGTCGCTGCCGAGGCGTACGATCTCGTCCAGCAGCACGCGCATGGGATGCTCGCGGCG
>QGUL01000486.1 GCA_003242425.1 Pseudomonadota bacterium
TTTCTTGCGGAGTGTTTGAGTGGTTTAACCGCGCGCATTACTACTGTGTGGTGGTGCTGTTGCGCCATGCCGAAGACCCCGAACCGCTCATCGCCGAGGGTCGCTGGTACGGCGAGATCGTGGACGAGCCGCGCGGCAGCGGCGGCTTCGGCTACGACCCGCATTTTTATGTCCCGGCGCTCGGCCGCACGGCGGCGGAACTGGCGCCCGGGCAGAAACATGCGCTCAGCCACCGCGGCCAGGCCTTGCGCCGTCTGATCGCGCTGCTCGAGGAGTGCGGCTGAAGTGGCCCATGTGGTGCCGATCGAGGCGGCGCTGCGCGGCATCCGGCTGAACAGTCTGCCGCCCTTGTCGCTGTACGTGCATCTGCCCTGGTGCGCGCGCAAGTGCCCGTATTGCGACTTCAATTCGCATCCGACGCGGCTTGCCATTCCCGAAACGGAATACGCGCAGGCGCTCGTCGCCGACCTCGAACAGGCGCTGCCGCAGATCTGGGGGCGGCGCGTGTACAGCATTTTCTTCGGCGGCGGCACGCCGAGTCTCTTTTCCGCCGCGACCATCGAGTTTCTGCTCGCCGCATTCCGTGCCCGGCTGCCGCTCGCGCCGGACGTGGAAGTGACGCTGGAAGCCAATCCCGGCAGCGCGGAGGCGCAGAAGTTCGAGGACTATCGCGCTGCCGGCGTGAACCGGCTGTCGATCGGCATCCAGAGTTTCAACGACCGGCATCTCGCGGCGCTCGGCCGCATCCACGACAGCGGCGAGGCGCGGCGCGCGATCGAGATCGCGCAGCGGCATTTCGACAACTACAACCTCGATCTCATGTACGCGCTGCCCGGCCAAAGCGTGGAGGAGGCGCTGGCCGACGTGCGCACCGCCATCGCCACCTGCGCGCCGCATCTGTCCTGCTATCACCTGACGCTCGAGCCGGGCACGCCCTTCCACGAGAACCCGCCGCCGGTGCCGGACGAGGATGCCGCGGCCGAGATTCACGACGCGGTGGTCGCGGAACTGGAGGCTTCGGGCTACAGCCATTACGAGGTCTCCGCCTACGCCAAACCGGGCCGTCTATGCCGGCACAATCTCAATTACTGGCTGTTCGGCGACTATCTCGGCATCGGCGCCGGGGCGCACTCGAAGCTGTCCTTTCACGACCGCATCGTGCGCGAAGTGCGCCACCGCCTGCCGAAGACCTACATCGAACGCGCCGCCGCGGGCGATGCGGTGGCGGAGCGGCGGGAAGTGACGCGCAAGGAACTGCCTTTCGAGTTCATGCTGAACGCCCTGCGGCTGCACGAGGGCTTCGCGGTGCAGCACTTCACCGACTGCACGGGATTGCCGCTCGCCGTGATCGAACGGCCGCTGCGGGAAGCCGAAGCGCGCGGCCTGATCGAGCGCACGCACACCCATATCCGGCCCTCGGCGCGCGGCCGCCGCTATCTCAACGATCTGCTGGAGCTGTTCCTGGCCGACGACTAGACCCAGTCGCGCGGCGGCAGGAAGTCGGTGTAGAGGCGCGCCTCCGGCGTGCCGGGTTCCGGGCGCCAGTCGTAGCGCCACTTCACCACCGGCGGCAGCGACATGAGGATGGATTCGGTACGGCCGCCGGACTGCAGGCCGAACAGCGTGCCGCGGTCGTACACCAGATTGAATTCCACATAACGGCCGCGGCGGTAGGCCTGGAAATCGCGTTCGCGCTCGCCGTAATCCATCGCGCGGCGG
>QGUL01000122.1 GCA_003242425.1 Pseudomonadota bacterium
GACAAGGCCCACCACACAGATCTGATTGACCATCTTGGTCAGTTGCCCGGCGCCGGAAGGCCCCATCCAGGTCGAGGCCTTGGCGTAGGCGGCCAGCACCGGCCGGACGCGTTTGTACACCGCCTCGTCGCCACCCACCATGATGGTGAGGGTGCCGTTCTCGGCGCCGGCCTGGCCGCCGGTCACCGGGGCATCGAGGAAGTGGAAGCCGCGCCGGCGTGCCTCGGCGGCGAGCTCCCGCGCCAGCTCCGCCGAGGTGGTGGAGTGATCGACGAACACGCTGTCCGGGCGCATCACGTCGAAGGCGCCGTGCTCGCCCAGAGCCACCGCCCGCACGTCCGGGTCGTCGCTCACCATCGAAAACACGATATCCGCGCCCTGGGCGGCTTCGCGCGGCGTCGCGGCGATTTCCCCCCGATGGCGCGTAAGCCATTGTTCGGCCTTGGATCGGGTGCGGTTGTAGACGCGTACCCGGTGTCCGGCGGCGGCCAGATGGCCGGCCATGGGCGCGCCCATCACGCCCAGGCCCAAGAACGCAACTTGCAAGCTCTGCATTCGATCTGCTCCCTACGCTGTGCTCGACTGAGAGCCGATTATAGAAATCGCGGCCGGCATAAGCCGGTTCCGGTACGCCATTCAATCTGTTGTCATGGCAAAAAGCGTGGCGATCCGGGATAATTGGCGGCTTTCCCGGCGTTTCGTTTCAACGCCTTGTAGACACTCTCCTCTCATGAGCTCATCGGCTGCTTCGCCCGCATCTTCCACGCCCCAACTGCCCTCGGAACACCTGCGCGACATGGCCAACGCCATCCGCGCCCTCGCGATGGACGCCGTCCAGGCGGCCAACTCCGGCCACCCCGGCATGCCGATGGGCATGGCCGAAATCGCCGTAGCCTTGTGGGGCCGTCACCTGCGCCACAACCCGGCCGATCCGCACTGGCCCGACCGCGACCGCTTCCTGCTGTCGAACGGCCACGGTTCGATGCTGCTGTACGCGCTGCTGCATCTCACCGGCTACGACCTGCCGATGGAGGAGCTCAAGCGCTTCAGGCAGCTCAAGTCCAAGACGCCCGGCCATCCCGAGAACTTCGCGACGCCCGGCGTAGAGACGACCACCGGGCCGCTGGGGCAGGGGCTTTCCAACGCCGTGGGCATGGCGCTCGCCGAGCGGCTGCTGGCCGCAGAGTTCAACCGCCCGGGCCACACCATCGTCGACCACTATACGTACGTGTTCGCCGGCGACGGCTGCCTGATGGAAGGCATCTCGCACGAGGTGTGTTCGCTCGCCGGCGCGCTGGGGCTCGGCAAGCTGATCGTCTTCTACGACGACAACAACATTTCCATCGACGGGCATGTCGACCAGTGGTTCGCCGACGACACGCCCAAGCGCTTCGAGGCCTACGGCTGGCACGTGGTGCCGAACGTCGACGGCCACGACGTGGAGGCGGTGGACGCGGCGATCCGGGCGGCGCGTGCCGTGACCGATCGCCCGAGCCTCATCTGCTGCAAGACCACGATCGGCAAAGGCTCGCCGAACAAGGCCGACACGCATGACGTGCACGGCGCGCCGCTCGGCAACGACGAAATCGCCGCGACGCGCGCGAACATCGGCTGGAACTATCCGCCCTTCGAAATCCCGCGCCACGTCTACGAGGCCTGGGACGCCCGGGCGCGCGGCGCGGCGCTGCAGCAGGACTGGAAGGAGCGCTTCGCCGCCTACGCCAAGGCCTATCCGGAGCTCGCCGCCGAATTCGAGCGGCGCATGCTCGGCAAGCTGCCGCGGAACTGGGACGAGATCTGCGCCAAGCTGATCGAAGAGACCAACGCCAAGGCGCAGTCGATCGCCACGCGCAAAGCCTCCCAGAACGCCATCGAGGTGCTGGCGAGCGCGCTGCCGGAAATGCTCGGCGGTTCGGCGGACCTCACCGGTTCCAATCTCACCAACTGGTCGGGCTCGAAACCGGTCACGCGCACCGAGCCGGGCAACTACATCCATTACGGCGTGCGCGAGTTCGGCATGTGCGGCGCGATGAACGGCATCTCGCTGCACGGCGGCTACATCCCCTACGGCGGGACCTTCCTGGTGTTCTCCGACTACGCGCGCAACGCCATCCGCATGGCGGCGCTGATGCGTTCGCACGTGGTGTACGTGCTGACGCACGATTCCATCGGCCTGGGCGAAGACGGTCCCACGCACCAGCCGATCGAGCACGCCGCGTCGCTGCGGCTCATTCCCTACCTCGACGTGTGGCGCCCGAGCGATACGGTCGAGACCGCGCAGGCCTGGATCGCCGCCATCGAACATCGCGACCGGCCGACTGCCCTGCTGCTGAGCCGGCAGAACATCGCGTTCCAGAAACGCGACGCGCAGGCCATCGCCAACATCCGTCGCGGCGGCTATGTGCTCTCGGACGCGGCGGATTTCCGCGCCGTCATCATCGCCACCGGCTCGGAAGTGCCGCTTGCGCTCGGCGCGCAGGAGGCGCTGGCCAAGGAAGGCATCGCGGTGCGCGTGGTGTCCATGCCGAGCACCACGGTCTTCGACCGCCAGGACGAGGCTTACCGCGACAGCGTGCTGCCCAAAGGCCTGCCGCGGGTGGCGGTCGAGGCGGGCGCCAGCGATCTGTGGCGCAAGTACGTCGGGCTCGACGGCGCGGTGGTGGGCATCGACCGCTTCGGCGAGTCGGCCCCGGCGGGAGAACTCTTCAAGTATTTCGGTTTCACCGTCGAGAACGTGGTGAACGCGGTGAAGTCGGTTATTCGGTAGTACCGGACTGGGAGCGAGTGATGACGATTCGAGTAGCGATCAACGGATACGGGCGCATTGGGCGCAACGTCCTGCGCGCGTTCTATGAACATGGCAAGTGGCCCGGCCTGCAAATCGTGGCCATCAACGATCTGGGCGACGCCCAGACCAATGCGCATCTGACCCGCTACGACACCGCGCACGGCAAGTTCCCGGGTACGGTGAGCGTGGAAGGCGAATATCTGATCGTCAACGGCGACCGCATCCGTGTCTGCGCCGAACGCGACCCGGCCAAGCTGCCCTGGAAAGAACTCGACGTCGACGTGGTGTTCGAGTGCACCGGCCTGTTCACCAGCAAGGAGAAGGCTTCCGCCCACCTCACGGCCGGCGCGAAGAAGGTGATCATTTCCGCGCCCGGCGGCAAGGACGTGGACGCGACCGTGGTGTACGGCGTCAACCACGAGGTGCTGAAGGCTTCGCACACCGTGATTTCCAACGCCTCCTGCACCACCAACTGCCTGGCCCCGCTGGTCAAGGCGCTCGACGACGGCCTGGGCGTGGTGAACGGCCTGATGACCACGGTGCACGCCTACACCAACGACCAGGTGCTGACCGACGTCTTCCACAAGGATCTGCGGCGCGCGCGTGCCGCCGCGATGTCGATGATCCCGACCAAGACCGGCGCGGCCGCGGCCGTGGGCCTGGTGCTGCCGCATCTGAACGGCAAGCTGGACGGCTACGCCGTGCGGGTGCCGACGCTGAACGTCTCGGTGGTGGACCTCACCTTCGTCGCCAAGCGTGCGACGAGCGTCGAGGAAGTGAACCAGATCGTCAAACAGGCGGCCGAGGGTCCGCTCAAGGGCGTGCTGGAGTACAACACCGAACCGCTGGTCTCGGTGGACTTCAATCACAACCCGGCGTCCTCGATCTTCGACGCCACGCTGACTAAGGTGTCCGGCGGCACGCTCGTGAAGGTCTGCGCGTGGTATGACAATGAATGGGGGTTCAGCAACCGTATGCTGGACGTCGCGGTCGCTTGGATGAATGCGAAGTGAGGTGACGCCCCCGTTCATTGCGGCGGAGGCTGACTTGCGCGCGAGCGCAAGTTAAGGCGCGCAGCGCCGGGCCGGAGCCACAACGGCAAGGCTGGCGTGGATGAACGCGAAGTGATGTGAACGGCGCCGTCTCGCGAGGCGGCGCCGATCCGCCGACGTTACGGCAGTCTTGAAGAGTTCTAGCGATCCCGCGCCCGCTGCCAGCGCGGGAGGAAAGACGACGAGCCATGGCCATACTGAAAATGACCGATCTCGATCTGCGCGGCAAGCGGGTGCTGATCCGCGCGGATCTGAACGTGCCCCAGGACGATACCGGTGCCATTACCGACGACACCCGTATCCGGGCTTCGCTCGAAGGCATCCGCTTCGCCTTGAACGCCGGTGCGCGGGTGATGGTGACTTCGCATCTGGGGCGGCCGAAGGAGGGCGAGTTCAAACCGGAGGATTCGCTCGCGCCGGTCGCGCAACGTCTTTCCGAACTGCTGGGCGTGCCGGTGCCGCTCAAACAGAACTGGGTGGATGCCGGCGAAGTCGCGCCCGAGCCCGGGCAGGTCGTGCTGCTGGAGAACTGCCGGCTGAACAAAGGCGAGAAGAAAAACGACGAGGCGCTGGCGCGGAAAATCGCCGCCTTGTGCGACGTCTACGTGAACGACGCCTTCGGTACGGCGCACCGGGCCGAGGCGACCACGTACGGGGTGGCGCAGTTCGCGCCCGTGGCCTGCGCCGGTCCGCTGATGGCGGCCGAAATCGAGGCGCTCACCAAGGCGTTGCAGGCGCCGGCACGTCCGCTGGTGGCGATCGTGGCCGGTTCCAAGGTTTCGACCAAGCTCACCATTCTTTCCGCCCTGGCGGAGAAGGTGGACCGGCTGATCGTGGGCGGCGGCATCGCCAACACCTTCATGCTTGCTGCGGGACTGCCGGTCGGCAAGTCGCTGGTCGAACCGGATCTGGTCGACGAGGCGAAGCGGATCATGGCGACCCTGCAGGCCAAGGGCGGCGAGGTGCCGATCCCGGTCGATGTCGTGGTGGCGAAGGAGTTTTCCGCCGACGCGAAGGCGGAGATCAAGGCCGCCGCCGATGTCGCGGAAGACGACATGATCCTGGACATCGGTCCGCAGACCGCGCGCAGGCTGGCGGAAATTCTTTCCCAGGCGGGCACGATCGTCTGGAACGGCCCGGTCGGCGTGTTCGAATTTCCGCAGTTCGGGGAGGGGACGCGCGTGCTGGCGGAAGCGATCGCCAACAGCAAGGCGTTTTCGCTGGCCGGCGGGGGCGACACGGGGGCGGCGATCGCGAAATATGGCGGGAACCACCCCCTTTTCTCTATTTTCACGGGGGGCGGGGTCTTCCTGGAGTTCCTCGAGGGCAAGAAGCTGCCCGCGATCGACATCCTGGAGCGACGCGCCGCGCAGCAGGCATGACGGACGAGCGGCCCATGCGGCGAGCCGGCCGCCTGTGAAGCAAAGAACCGAGTACCTACTATTTCAAGAAAATCGATCGAGATACACATGCTCTCTCAGCAAAACACTTATCCATTCGGGCCGGACAAGCCGCGTAGCACGAAAATCGTCGCCACGCTGGGTCCTGCTTCGAGCGACCTCGACACCCTGGAGAAGATGATCCGCGCCGGGGTGGACGTGGTGCGCATGAACTTCTCCCACGGCACGGCCGAGGACCACATGAAGCGCGCCGAGCTGGTGCGCGAAGCGAGCCGCCGCGCCGGCCGCACCGTGGGCATCATGGCGGACCTGCAGGGTCCGAAGATTCGGGTCGGCAAGTTCAAGGACGGCCGCGTCACTCTGCAGCGCGGCCAGACGTTCATCCTCGACGCCCAGTGCGAGCTGGGCGACGACACCCGCGTCGGTCTGGACTACAAGGAACTGCCCAACGACGTGCGCCCCGGCGACACGCTGCTGCTCGACGACGGCCGCATCGTGTTCGAGGTGGAGAAGGTCGTGGGCAGCGAGATCCACTGCACGGTGCGCCACGGCGGCGTGCTGTCCAACAACAAGGGCATCAACCGCGTCGGCGGCGGCCTCACGGCGCCGACGCTGACGGCCAAGGACATGGAAGACATCCGCATCGCGGCGCAGATCCGCGCCGACTACCTGGCGGTGTCCTTCCCCAAGAGCGGCAAGGACATGTTCACCGCGCGGGAGCTGCTGCGCCAGGCCGGTGGACACGCGCTGCTGATCGCCAAGATCGAGCGCGCGGAGGCGGTGGAACTGGCCGCCTATGAGGACATCCTGTCCGGTTCGGACGGCATCATGGTGGCGCGCGGCGACCTCGCGGTGGAGGTGGGCGACGC
>QGUL01000487.1 GCA_003242425.1 Pseudomonadota bacterium
CCTGGCGCACCTCCCAGACTTCCTTCTGCAGCGCGTCGTCCGTGATCGGCACCCCCGCGGCGTGAAAGCCGAGATCGCTCATCAGCTCGCCGAGCCGCGCAAGCCGTGCCAGCTGTTCGCGGCGGTCGTCGCCGGCGAATTCCACCAGCAGCACCGCGTCGGGCTCGCCCTTGAGGAATTGCGCCACCGTGTCGCGGAAGGCCGCGATCTCGCGCGCCAGTTCGATCATCGTGCGGTCGACCAGCTCCACCGCGGTCGGGTCCAATTGCACGATGTACTGCGTCGAGCTCATGGCGTCGCGAAAACGCGGGAAATGGCACACGCCCAGCACCCGGTTGCGCGGGATGGGCGCCAGCGCCAGTTCGATGCGCTCGAAATAGGCGAGCGTGCCTTCGGAGCCCACCAGCAGATGGGCCGGATTGCCTTCGGGATGGAGGCAGTCGAGGTTGTAGCCGCCGACCCGGCGCTGCACCTTCGGGAAACGCGCATCGATTTCCGCAGCCTCGCGCGCGTAGAGCGCCCCCAGGGCATCGAACAGCGCGCGTGCCCGCCGGGAGCCGCCCTGCTCGCCGGGCGCGAAACGGATGCGTTCGCCGTCGGCGAGCAGGGCGTCGATCGCGCGCACGTTGTGGACCATGTTGCCGTAGCGCAGCGAACGCGAGCCGCAACTGTTGTTGCCCGTCATGCCGCCGATGGTGGCGCGGCTGGCCGTCGACACGTCCACCGGAAACTGCAGGCCGTGCGGGCGGAGGAATTTGTTGAGGCGGTCGAGCACGATGCCGGGTTGCACCACCACCCGGCGCCCTTCGGGGTCGAACTCGAGGATGTCGTCGAGATGCTTGGTGTGGTCGATCACCAGCGCCGCGCCGACGGTCTGGCCGCACTGGGATGTGCCGGCTCCGCGGGGCAGCAGCGGCACCCGGAACTCGCGCGCAATCTCGAGCGCGATGCGCACGTCCTCGGCATCGCGCGGGACCACCACGCCGACCGGCATGATTTGGTAAATCGAGGCGTCGGTGCTGTAACGGCCGCGGCTGAAGCTGTCGAACAGCACTTCCCCGCGCAGAGCGCTCCGCAGCCGCCGCGCCAGCGGGCCGTCGGGGGCAGTGAGGGGGAGATCCTGCATGTCGGAGTAGGGGAGCGTTTTTTGCTCTGAGCCAGGGACCCATGGGCCCCCTGGGCGGTTCGGAGGTATAAAAAGTGTCGTAAATGGTATACAAAATACAATATACGACGCATACTAGCCGGACGCCTGATACCACGCAAGGGCAAGTGGGCTCGCCGCGGTGAGGCGGGCCGCTTGTATTCAAAGTAAGGAGCCGTAGCGCATGCCCAAGCAGCAAGCACGACACTTTCTGCAGATTCCCGGCCCCACCAACGTGCCCGACCGGGTGCTGCGGGCCATGGACCGCCCCACTATCGATCACCGCGGGCCGGAATTCGCGCGCCTGGGCGCCGAATGCCTGGAAGGCATGAAATGGGTGCTGCAGACCCGGCAGCATGTCGCGATCTTTCCCGCCTCGGGGACCGGCGCCTGGGAGGCGGCGCTGGTGAACACGCTCTCGCCCGGCGACAAAGTGCTGATGTTCGAGACCGGGCACTTCGCCACGATGTGGCGGCGCATGGCGAGCAACCTGGGCCTGGTCGTGGAGTTCGAGCCGGGCGACTGGCGTCACGGCGTCGATCCCGAGCGCGTGGAAGCGCGCCTCGCCGAAGAC
>QGUL01000123.1 GCA_003242425.1 Pseudomonadota bacterium
CCTTTTTCTATTCCTCCCTGGCCTACGACGCCGGCGCGTTGGTCGCCCCCTTGAGCACCCGCCTCGATTCGCCGCGCGGACTGCCCGCCGACGAGCTCTATCGCGAGCAGCTGGCCGCGTGGCGGCGGCGCGGCTGGCGCATCTGCGAATTCACCCGCCTCGCGGTCGACGTGCGCACGGCCAGCAAACCGGTGCTGGCGGGGCTCTTTCACACCGCCTATCTCTATGCCTCGGTGGTGCGGGGATACGACCATGCGGTGATCGAGGTGAATCCGCGCCACGTCGGCTTCTACGAACGGGCGCTGGGTTTCGAACAGATCGGGCCGGAGCGCATCAACAGGCGCGTGAACGCGCCCGCCGTGCTGTTGTGCGTAGCGTTCGAAACCATCGCGGAGGGCATCGCGCGTTACGGCGGCAAGGCGGAACTGGCCGGCAGCGTGCGTTCGCTGTATCCCTTCGGCTTTTCGCCCGAGGAGGAGCGCGGCATCCTGCGCCGGCTGCGCGAACTGGATGCTGCGCGCAACCGCGACGGCTGAAGCTCATTGCAGGCGTTTGAGGTAATCCTTGGTGAAGACCTTGTCCGGCAGGTCGCGCGGCTTCATGTTGCGGTATTCGAGCGTACTGCGCTCGCCTTTGCGCAACGCGTCTTCCATGAGCAGTTGGGTCGGGCGCATCCGGCCCGCCATTTGCTGGTAGCCGCGATAGTGCGCCGTCTTCAGCAGCCGGCCCGACAAAGAATAGAACTCCGCCTTGTGCGGCCAGTAGTTGGATGCGCGTACCCAGTACATCACCTTGCCGTAGGTCACACCGCGGTCGACGGCCGTGAGCTCGAGCACGTAATGCGGCTCGCCGTCGATGTCCTCGGTGCGCAGCAATTTGGGCGTGTAGTCGCCGGCGAAGTTGGCGCGCGCCAGGTCACCGTTGGCGACCTGGCCGGTGAGCCGTTGAGCGAGACCGATGCGTACAGGTTGCGAGACGTTGGGCAGGAAGATCCACAGATCGCGGCCTTTCATCAGCAGGATCTGGCCGCGTTCCGAAGCCGGTTCCACCACCATGACCAGCGTGTTCTCGTTGCCCTTGGACAGCACTTTGTACTTGCGTGACTCGGTCCTGCCGTCGGCGAGCTGCGATTCGATGTCGACCTCCACCTCGAAGCCGTGGTCCGGGAAGCGCACCTCATCGGCTTTCCTGACGATGGCGGCGGCATCGGGCGGTTCCTGGGCGGCATGGGCGCCGGCGGCGAAAGCGAGGGCCGCCAGGCCGGCGGCGAGCAGTTCAGCGATTCGCATCGTGTTCAATCCGTTCGAGCTTTGAGAAGCAAGTCATGTCACTGGTGCGGGTGGAAAACGTTTCCAAGGATTATCTGCTCGGCGAGCAGCGGGTGCAGGCGCTGCGCAATGTCAGCCTCAGCATCGAGGCCGGGGTGTTCCTCGCAATCGCCGGGCCCTCGGGCAGCGGCAAGTCCACGCTTTTGAATCTCATCGGCTGCATTGACACGCCGACCAGCGGAAAAATCCTTATCGACGGCCAGGATGTGAGCGGCCGCACGCCGGACGAGCTGGCCGAGCTGCGCGCCCGCACCATCGGCTTCGTGTTCCAGACCTTCAATCTGCTGCCGGTGCTCACCGCGCGCGAGAACGTGGAGTACCCGCTCCTGCAACTTAAGGAATTGTCGCGCGAAGAGCGGCGCAAGCGGGTCGAACATTTCCTCGACGTGGTGCAGCTTTCCAAGTTCGCCGATCACCGGCCCAATCAGCTTTCGGGCGGACAGCGCCAGCGCGTGGCCATCGCCCGCGCGCTGGCGACCCATCCCAAACTCGTGCTGGCGGACGAGCCCACCGCCAACCTGGACCACAGGACCGGCGAGGGCATCCTGGCGCTGATGAAGGACATCAACCAGCGCTTCGGCACCACGTTCATCTTTTCCACACACGACAAGAAGGTGATGGCGAAGGCCGACCGGCTGGTGCGGATGGAAGACGGGCAGATCCGCGCGCTGGGCGTACGGCGCAGCCGCTGGCTGCTGGTCGACGAAATGCGCCGGCGCGAACGGCAGCAACGCAATGCTTGAACTGGGAGTGCGGGCATGAACTGGATGATGAGGACGATAGTACCGGCGCTGCTGTGGACCGCGTTCTGCGCCGCGCATGTCGACGCGTTCGCACAGGCTTCGCGCGACGAGCTCTTCGGCGTCAGTCCGGCGAAGCCTGAGACGCCGCCGCCCGAGCCGCGCTCCCGCGACGAGCTGTTCGGTACGCCGCCCGCTCCGCCGGCGGAATCTCAGCCTTCGCGCGGCGAATTGTTCGGGCTCGAGGAGAAGGAAGAACCGGCGCGGGCCTTCCGTTGGGGCGGCTTCTACAACGGTCAGCTCGCCTACACGCACAGCCATCCCGGTCACTGGTCGCGCGCCGTCTCGCGGCTGCAACTGGAAGGCCGCGGCGAACTCGTCCCCGGCGTGCGCTACGTCGTATCCGCGCGCGCCGACATCGATCCGGTGTATTTCGACAGCAACTTCTATCCCGGCCGGGTGCAGGACGACCAGGACTTCGAATTCATGCTGCGCGAGAACTATCTCGACTTCAGCGCCGGAGACTGGGAGTTCCGGCTCGGGCGCCAGCACATCATCTGGGGCGAAGTGGTGGGACTGTTCTTCGCCGACGTGGTCTCCGCGCGCGACCAGCGCGACTTCATCCTGCCGAGCTTCGACGTCATCCGCATTCCGCAGTGGGCCGCGCGCGCCGAATACTTCGGCAACGACTGGCACGCGGAGCTGGTGTGGATTCCCTATCAAAGCTACGACGAGATCGGCAGGCCGGGCGCGGAGTTCTATCCCGCGGGGCTTATCGCCGACGACATCCCCGATGCCGTCTTCGCTTCGGACGACCGCCCGGCGCGCAACGTCTCCAATTCCGCATGGGGCGTGCGCGTGAACACGCTCGTCGACGGCTGGGACCTCGCCGCCTTCTATTACCGCAGCCACAGCGCCACGCCGACTTTCCATCGCGACATCGTGCCGGTGAACGGCACGCCGATTGCCGTGTTCACGCCGCGGCACGCGCGGATCTGGCAGGCGGGCGCGACCCTGAGCAAGGATCTCGGCGCCTTCGTGCTGCGCGGGGAAGCGGTCTATACCGACGGCCAGCGCTACAGCGTCGATACGCTCGACGACGCCGACGGCGTGGTGAAGCGCAACAGTTTCGACTACATCCTCGGCTTCGACATCGCCGTGCCGGCCGACATGCGGCTCAATATCCAGGTCTTTCATCGTCACATCTTCGGCGACGCCGACCACATCGTGCCCAAGTCCGACGGTTTCGGCGCGAGCGTGTGGATCAGTCACAAGATCACGCCTGTGCTGGAGCCGCAACTGCTCTGGATTCAAAGCCTCTCGCACGGCGGCGACCGCATGCTGCGGCCGCGGCTCAACTGGTACGTGACGCAGAACGCCACGCTGGCCTTCGGGGTCGACATCTTCGCCGGGCCCGACGACGGGTTCTTCGGCCGCTATAACAACCGCGACCGCGTGTACGCCGAGCTGCGTTACGACTTCTAAACTAAAAAAACGGGCGATCCGCAAACCGCCCGAGGCGGAGGGCCAGGGAGGAACTCAAGTTGCCGCGAGGGCGCGCGTGCCGTACTCGGTCGGCGGCGGGAAACCGCCCAGCCGCTTTCCGAGCGCGACCATGTCCTGATGAAGCAGCACGGCGGGCGCCTGCACGCGCGGACAAAGCCGTTGTTCGGCGGCCACGGCGAAACCGAGCACACGCCTGTAGAAACGTTCGTGGCGCGGGTTCACTTCGATGAACACGTCGGTCACGCCCATTTTGTCCGCGACATAAAAAGCCATCCGGAACAGCACCGCCAGCACGGCGTGGGAGTCGGTGCCTTGCGCCACGGCCAGGCAGGTCAGTTCGCAGACCACGCCGCCGCCTGCGCGCACTGCGTTGACTTCCGTGCGGTAGGCCTCGTCCACGTTCAAACCCTCGCTGGAATCGAAGCGCAGAGTCATGGTGCCCACCGTGCGGCTGTCCCGGGCCGCCAGGATGGTGACGGCATGCGTTTCCTGGCATGGCCGGCCGGCGTCGCACATGCTGCGGTAGCCGCGCGCGGTGTAGCGCTGGGCGACCAGCAGGCGCGCGGCCTCGAAGTCGGCAGGACGGTCGGCGATGGTGGCGCGCACATTCAGATGCACATCTTCCAGCACGCAACGCTTGAACGACGCGGGGGTGAGGATGAACGGTTTGCCGCTGCGCCATCGTTCGCCGAGCTCGCTCATGCGGTGATCGTTTTCGAGGCGATGCGCGACGGCAAATCGAGCGATATGCATATGGGATGGCCCTGCTTATGAGTCGTTGTAAAAAAACCTGCTCGCGCTCATTGAGCAAGCCCCGCGCCACGATGGAAAAGTCTTAATAATCAGTTCGTTCTCTCAAAGAGTGGAGAGCCGTTGCGAGAGCGGACGTTGGGTTGCAACGACGGCCGCGCGGTACATTCGGCTAAGCCACGCATTTCAAAGAAAAACGCGAGTCGCCATATGGCGACATAGACAAAGGCCGGACGACCGGCGCCGCGAATGTCTCAGACGTTCTGGCGCAGCGCATCCACGATCGGCGTGCGCGCCACCCGCCATGCCGGCAGCAGGCTGGCGAACAACGCCGCAAGCATCCCGACCAGGCCCGCGCCCGCGATCACGTCGGGTACCAGGCGGATGTAAGCGGTGTAACCCGCGTTGGAATTGGGCGGCGGCGGCATGGGAATGCCCACGGTCGAGATCGTCAGGGCGAGCAGGATGCCGAGCACGATGCCGATCGCCGCGCCGATCGCGCCGAGCAGCAGGCTCTCAGTGACCACCAGGGCGAAGACGTCGCGGCCGCGGTTGCCCAGCGCGCGCATGGTGCCGAACTCGCCCTGCCGCTCGAACACCGCCATGTTGACGGTATTGGTCACGGTGAGCAGCACCATGACGAGGATGATGAGCTGCAACACGCCGAACTGCCGCTCGTAGAGCGCGACCGTCTTTTCGTAGAAATCGTTCAACTCCTGCCAGTCGCGCACCGCGAGGCCCTGCGCTTGCACGGCAGAGGCGATGCGGCGCTTGGCGAGCGCCGTGTCTTCCGTGTGTTCCAGCGCCACCACGATCACGCTCACGCCCGGCGTGGCGAGCAGATCCTGCGCGGCGGCGAGCGGCAGGCGCACCGCGCGCGCGTCGTAATCGCGCGAGAACGTGCGGAACACGCCCTGCACCGCGAAATCGAGCGTGTTCATGGCGCCTTCGGGCGTACTGACCACCAGCGTGACCGCATCGCCGGGCGCCAGATCGAGCGTCTGCGCCACCCCTTCGCCGATGACGATGGCGTTGTCGTCCTCCACGCCGAGCGGCGTGCCGGCGATGTATTGCAAGGAGGAGCCGAGCCGCGCTTCGAGCTGGGGCTCGACGCCTTCGGCGATCACCGCCCAATCCGTGCGGCCGTTGTTGAGCAGGCCGTGGAAATTGAGCCGGCCCATGGCGAAGGCCACGCCCGGCTGGGCGGCGACCAGGCGTTTCAGCGCCTCCTCGTCCTCGATGAGGAAGGCTTCCGGACGGCGCGAACCTTCACCGAAGAATTCCGGCCTGGCCACTTGCAGATGGCCGCTTTGGGAATGGATGAAGCTTTCGCCGAGCTGGACGAAGATGTCCCGCACGAAGCCGCCGGTGAGGATGATCCCGCACACGCCGATGACGATAGCGGCGAGCGTCATCGCCGTGCGCAGCTTGTGCCGGAGGATGTTGCGCGAAGCCAGTCGGAGGATCGGGATGCGCATCGGCTGCCCTCTAGCGCGCGTGCCGCAACGCGTCGACGATTTCCAGCCGCGACGCGCGCCAGGCGGGGTAGACGCTGGCCGCGAGCGTGGTGAGCACCGCAAGCAGCCAGGCATCGAAAGCGAGCGCCGGCGTGACGCGGATCGCGCCCGTGAAACCGCGCGCCATACCGGGCGGCGGCGGCTCGGAATTCCCACCCCCGGAATCCCCCAGCGGGGCGAGCACCCAGAGGCGGAGGCCAACGACCCCCCCGTCACCC
>QGUL01000124.1 GCA_003242425.1 Pseudomonadota bacterium
GAGAAAAGGAGAGAGGCTCGCCGTGATGTTCATGGATCTGGACAACTTCAAGGACATCAACGACTCGCTGGGCCACGACGTCGGCGACCAGCTCCTCAAGGATGTGGCCAAGCGCATCGGCGGCCTGCTGCGCAAGGGCGACACCCTGTCGCGTATCGGGGGCGACGAATTCGTCGTCGTCCTCACGGGCCTCAAGAGTCCCGACGACGCCGGCCAGGTGGCGCAGAAGATCATCGCTTCGGTCGGACAGCCGTACGAGATCGGCCCTTATACCGTCAGCACCGGTTGCAGCGTGGGGATCGCGATCTACCCGGACGACGGCGCCGACGCCACGACGCTCATGCGCCATGCCGACACGGCGATGTACGTGGCGAAGTCGAGCGGCCGGCGCAGCTATCAGTTCTTCTCGGCGGACATGAACCTGCGCGCCACGGAGCGCGTGCGCATGGAAAGCGGACTGCGGGGGGCGCTGGAGCGCGGCGAGTTGCAGGTCTACTACCAGCCGCGCGTGGACCTTGCGAGCGGCACGCTGACCGGTACCGAGGCGCTGCTGCGCTGGCGCCATCCCGAACACGGCCTGATCCAGGCGAGCAATTTCCTCGGCATCATCGAGGAGAGCGGCCTGATCCATTCCATCGGCGAGTGGGTGCTGCAGCAGGCCTGCACGCAGGCGCAGACCTGGCAGGTGTACTACGGCGAGACCTTCTCGATCTCGGTGAACATCTCCGTGCGGCAGTTCAACCGCGCCCTGCCGGCGCGCGTGCGCAACGCGCTGGAGGCCAGCGGGCTCGATCCGCGCGTGCTCGAGCTGGAAATCACCGAATCCTCGCTCGGCCGTAATGTCGAGGAATCCCGGACCATCCTGGGCGAGCTGCGCAAGCTCGGCGTGCGCATCGTGGTCGACGACTTCGGCACCGGCGTGTCCTCGCTCAGCCATCTGCGCCGCTTCAACGTCGACGGCATCAAGATCGACGCGTCCTTCGTACGCGGCATGCCGAAGAACGTCGACGACCGCGTGGTGGTGAAGGCGATGATCGAAATGGCGCGCAGCCTGCGCATGAACACCATTGCCGAAGGCGTCGAAAGCGAGGACCAGCTGGAGCTGCTGCGCGGCATGGGCTGCGAGGAATACTCGGGTCACCTGCTCGGCGAGCCCGTGACGGTCGAGGAATTCCAGCGCCGCTGGCTGTCCTTCAATGACAAGGTCGTGCCCCTTGCGCCGCGCTGCCATTGAGCGCGGTCGGTCGCTGTCCGTCAAAAAGAAAACGCCCGGCGATGCCGGGCGTATTTCATTCGCGCGCGCTTTGCTTCAGGCGGCCGACAGCGCCTGATCGAGATCGGCGATGATGTCGTCGATGTGCTCGATGCCGATCGAAAGCCGCATCATGTCCTCGGTGACGCCGGCTTTCTTCAGCTCCTCGGCGCTCAGTTGGCGATGCGTGGTCGAGGCCGGATGGCAGGCGAGCGATTTCGCGTCGCCGATGTTCACCAGGCGGGTGATGAGTTTGAAGGCGTCCTGCACCCGCGCGCCGGCCTCGCGTCCGCCCTTGACGCCGAAGGTCATGAGGCCGGCGGCCTTGCCGTCGAAATACTTGTCCACCAGCGGCCGGCTGGGGTGGTCCGGCAGGCCCGCGTAGTTGACCCAGGCCACCTTGGGATGGCTGCGCAGGAACTCCGCCACCATGAGCGCGTTCTCGCAGTGGCGGTCCATGCGCACCGCCAGCGTCTCGATGCCCTGCATGATGAGGAAGGCGTTGAAGGGCGACATCGCCGCGCCCATGTTGCGCAGCAGGACGGTGCGCGCGCGGCCGATGTAGGCCGCCGGCCCCAGCGCCTCGGTGTAGACCACACCGTGATAGCTCACCTCGGGTTCGTTCAGGCGCCGGAAGCGTTCCTTGTGCTCGGCCCAGGGGAATTTGCCCGAGTCGACGATGATGCCGCCGATCGTGGTGCCGTGGCCGCCCATGTATTTGGTGAGCGAGTGCACCACGATGTCGGCGCCGTGCTCGAAGGGCCGGGTGAGATAGGGCGTGGGCACGGTGTTGTCGACGATGAGCGGGACGCCGTGCGCGTGCGCGACTTCGGCGAAGGCGGCGAAATCGACCACGTTGCCGAGCGGGTTGCCGATCGATTCGCAATACACCGCTTTGGTGCGCGCGTCGATGCGCGCCGCGGCGGCCTTGGGATCGTTCGCGTCCACGAAGCGCACCTCGATGCCGTATTGCGGCATGGTGTGGGCGAACAGATTATAGGTGCCGCCGTAGAGCGTACTGGTGGCGACGATGTTGTCGCCCGCTTCGGCGATGGTCATGATCGAGTAGGTGACCGCCGCCTGGCCGGAAGCGAGAGCGAGTGCGCCTACACCACCCTCCAGCGCCGCCACGCGCTGTTCCAGCACGTCGTTGGTCGGGTTCATGATGCGCGTGTAGATGTTGCCCTGGACCTTGAGGTCGAACAGGTCCGCGCCGTGCTGGGTGTTGTCGAAGGCGTAGCTGGTGGTCTGGTAGATGGGCACGGCCACCGCCTTGGTGACCGGATCGGGACTGTAACCTGCGTGAATCGCCAAGGTTTCGAAACGCATGAGCGGATTCCTCCTCTCCCTGTTGATTTCGCGGTCGAAGCGCCTTGGAGCATAGCCCCGCCCCGCCGCGGTGACTGAGGTTCAGATCAAATTCTTGCGGACCCAACGGTGAGGCAGGCCGAGGTGGTCGTAGACGTCGCCTTCGGCCTCGTACCCCAGCTTGAGATAGAAGCCGAGCGCCGAGACCCGCGCTTCGGCGACGACCTGCCGGTAGCCGCGCCGGCGGGCGTCTTCCTCCATGTGACCGAGCAGCAGCCGGCCGATACCCTGCGTCTGCCGTGCCGGTGCGACCGCCATCTGCCGCAGTTGTACGCGTTCCGCGTCGAGGGGCTGCAGGAAGGCGGTGGCGACGATCGCGTCGCCGTCATAAACCGCATAGTGGAGTGCCTCGCACTCGCGCCGCAGTTGCTCCTCGGCGAACGCCAGGCCCAGCGGCTTGCGCAGCAGCTCGTGGCGCAGAGCGACCGCTTCGCGCCAGGCCGGTCCGCCATGGGGAATCGAGACGACTCGCAAGGCCATGCCGTCCCCGCCTATTGTGCCGACAGATAGCGCATGGCCCGGTCCAGACCGTCGAGGGTCAGGGGATACATGCGGCCGTCCATGATCTGCCGCATGAGACCGATCGAGGTGCGGTAGGGCCAGCGATCCTCCGGCTCGGGGTTGAGCCACACCGCCTTGGGATAGACCGAGAGGATGCGCTGCATCCAGACCATGCCGGGTTCCTCGTTCCAGTGTTCGACCGAGCCGCCCGGTTCGGTGATCTCGTAGGGACTCATGGTGGCGTCGCCCACGAAAATCAGTTTGTAGTCGCTGCCGTACTTGTGCATCAGCTCGACGGTGCTGACGCGGTCCCGGTGCCGGAAACTGTTGTCCTTCCACACCGACTCGTACAGGCAGTTGTGGAAGTAGTAGTGCTCGAGGTGCTTGAACTCGCTCTTGCAGGCGGAGAAGAGCTCCTCACAGAGCTGGACGTGATCGTCCATGGAACCGCCGACGTCCAGGAGCAGCAGCACCTTGACGGCGTTGTGGCGCTCGGGGCGCATCTGCAGGTCGAGCCAGCCCGCGTTCTTGGCGGTCTCGCGGATCGTGCCGTCCAGGTCCAATTCGCTCGCGGCACCTTCGCGCGCGAAGCGGCGCAGCCGCCGCAGCGCCAGCTTGATGTTGCGGGTGCCGAGCTCGACGTCGCTGTCCAGGTTCCGGAACTCACGCTGGTCCCATACCTTCACGGCGCGCCGGTGGCGCGACTCGTGCTGCCCGATGCGGATGCCTTCGGGGTTGTAGCCGTAGGCGCCGAAGGGCGAGGTGCCGGCGGTGCCGACCCACTTGTTGCCGCCCTGGTGGCGTTCCTTCTGTTCCTCCAGGCGCTTTTTGAGCGTCTCGAGCAGCTTGTCGAGACCGCCCATGGCCTGGATCGCCGCCATTTCCTCGGGCGAGAGCCTAAGCTCCTTCAGCTTGCGCAGCCATTCCTCGGGAATGGTGAGCTGCTCCGGCTCGATCTGTTCGATGCCGGAGAAGTATTCGCCGAAGGCGCGGTCGAAGCGGTCGTAGTGCGCCTCGTCCTTCACCAGCGCGGCGCGGGCGAGGTAGTAGAAGTCGTCCACCGAGGGGCCGATCACGCCCTTTTCCAGCGCTTCCAGCAGCGTCAGGAACTCTTTCAGCGAGACCGGCACCCGCGCTGCGCGCAGGCGGTAGAAGAAGTCGATCAGCACGGTCCCCGCCCGGTCGTGGGATGCGGACGGCGGGTCGCAACCCGCCTCGGTCCGGAAGCGCACGGTTTCATCGGCGGCTCATGAACGCCAGCCGCTCGAACATGTGGATGTCCTGCTCGTTCTTGAGCAGGGCGCCGTAGAGCGGCGGAATGAGCTTGCCGCGGTCCTTCGCGCGCAGCGCCTCGGGCGGGATGTCCTCGGCGAGCAGCAGCTTCAGCCAGTCGAGCAGCTCCGAGGTGGAGGGCTTCTTCTTCAGACCGGGGATCTCGCGCAGCTCGAAGAACACGTCCAGCGCCTCGCGCAACAGGTTCTTCTTCAGATCCGGGAAGTGCACCGCGACGATCTTCTCCATCGTCTCCCGGTCGGGGAAGCGGATGTAGTGGAAGAAGCAGCGGCGCAGGAAGGCGTCCGGCAGTTCCTTCTCGTTGTTCGAGGTGATGAACACGATCGGCCGGTGCTTGGCGCGGACGAGCTGGCGCGTCTCGTAGACGTAGAACTCCATGCGGTCGAGCTCCCGCAGCAGGTCGTTGGGGAACTCGATGTCGGCCTTGTCGATCTCGTCGATCAGCAGCACCACCGGGGTGTCGGACTCGAAGGCCTGCCAGAGCGTACCCTTGACGATGTAGTTGGAGATGTCCTGCACCCGGGGATCGCCGAGCTGGGAGTCGCGCAGGCGCGACACGGCATCGTATTCGTACAGGCCCTGCTGCGCCTTGGTGGTGGACTTGATGTGCCACTCCAGCAGCGGCAGCCCCAGGGCAGCGGCCACTTCCTCCGCCAGCCTGGTCTTGCCGGTGCCCGGTTCGCCCTTGATCAGCAGGGGACGGCCGAGGGTGATGGCGGCGTTGACGGCCAGCGTCAGGTCTTCGGTGGCGACGTAGTTGGATGAGCCGTTGAAGCGCATGGGGGAGCCTTGGTCGGAGAACGGGCAATTATAGCCGCCGCGGCATTTATCCCCGGGGTGATTTGATCTGGATCACGCTTTTTTGACCGATGCGGAAAGCCTCGGTTAGAATCCCCGCGATTTGATCTTCATCAAAGACAGAGGGGGTTTGGTTGTTCGGTCGGCGTGCAGTCGGCGCCGGATAAACACATAACAAGCGCCTTTCCATGGGCGCATGCGGGACTTAAAGCGAGAGCACCCACGATGAAAAAGACCACTGCAGCGATGCTGCTCGCCGGCGCGCTGGCCTGTGCGCCGGTCTACGGGCAGCAAACAGAAGGCAACATCGAACGCGCCAAGACCAAAATCTCCATGTGCATCGGCTGCCATGGCATTCCCGAGTACCGCACCGCGTTTCCCCACGTTTACCGGGTGCCGTTGATCGCGGGGCAGCATCCGCAATACATCGCCGGCGCCTTGCGCGCCTACAAGAACGGCGACCGCAGCCATCCCAGCATGGTGGGTATCGCCAAGACGCTCACCGACGAGGACATCGCCGACCTCGCCGCGTTCTACGGCCAGCAGCAGAAATAAGGGGAGGGGACATGATCAGGAAAACCGTTGCATTGGTGTTCGCTTCCCTGCTTGCGGCGCCCGTCTGGGCGGCCGATCCCGCAGCCGGCGCGCAGATCGCCCAGAAGGTCTGCGCCGCCTGCCACGGCCCGGACGGCAACACCTCGACCTCGCCGGAGTTCCCGCGCCTTGCGGGCCAGCACGAGGACTACCTGCTGCAGGCCATGAAGCAGTACAAGTCCGGCGCGCGCAAGAACCCCATCATGGCGGCGCAGACC
>QGUL01000488.1 GCA_003242425.1 Pseudomonadota bacterium
AAAGAACACCCAAATGGGGCGGCGTCAGCCGGGGCACGTGCTTGGGACCCACATTGCCCGTCCCCACCTGGGGCCCGTGAAGAAGCGCGCCTCGGCCATCGTCCCCAACCGCGGCGGCCGTACCTGGCACGCGGCCATCATCGCGCGCGAGCTCGGCATTCCCGCAGTGGTGGGCTGCGGTAACGCCACCGAGAAGCTGCGCGACGGCATGGAGGTGACGGTCTCCTGCGCCGAAGGCGACACCGGCAAGGTCTATGAAGGCATCCTCGGCGTGGAAGTGGTGAAGCAGTCGCTCGGCGACCTGCCGGAGATTCCGGTGAAGATCACCATGAACGTCGGCAACCCGCAGCTCGCCTTCGATCTGGCCTCGCTGCCGAGCGCCGGCGTGGGCCTCGCGCGCCTGGAGTTCGTCATCAACAACATGATCGGCGTGCATCCCAAGGCCGCGCTCGAATATCCCGATCTGCCGGCAGACCTCAAGCGCGCGGTGGAGGAGGCCTCGCGCGGCTACGCTTCACCGCGGGCCTTTTTCGTCGAACGGCTCGCCGAAGGAGTGGCGACCATCGCCGCTGCCTTCTGGCCGCGGCAGGTCATCGTGCGGCTGTCGGACTTCAAGTCGAACGAATACCGCAAGCTGATCGGCGGCAGCCGCTACGAGCCCGAGGAAGAGAACCCCATGCTCGGCTTCCGCGGCGCGGCGCGCTACATCGATCCGTCGTTCCGGGAGTGCTTCGCGATGGAATGCGAGGCGCTGAAGAAAGTGCGCGACACGCTGGGCCTGACCAACGTCGAGATCATGGTGCCCTTCGTGCGTACCCTGGAAGAAGCCAAGGCCGTGACCGAGCTGCTCGCCGGGCACGGCCTGAAGCGGAGCGAAAACGGGCTGCGCATCGTCATGATGTGCGAAGTGCCATCGAACGCCGTTCTGGCTGAACAGTTCCTGGAGTATTTCGACGGCTTCTCGATCGGCTCGAACGACCTCACCCAGCTCACGCTGGGCGTGGACCGCGATTCCGGTCTCGTCGCGTCGTCCTTCAACGAACGCGATCCGGCGGTACTGGAGCTCATCCGCCGCGCGATCCAGGCCTGCCGCAAGCAGAACAAGTACGTCGGCATCTGCGGGCAGGGGCCGTCCGACTATCCGGACTTCGCGCGCTGGCTGGCCAAGGAGGGCATCACCAGCCTTTCGCTCAACCCGGACACGGTGGTCGACACCTGGCTGGAGCTTGCGAAAGGCTCTTGAACCTCGGTGAACCGGCGCCTCAGCGCTTGGCGCGCAGGAGGCGCTGCTTCTCGCGCTGCCACTCGCGCTCTTT
This sequence comes from Pseudomonadota bacterium, assembly GCA_003242425.1. Classification (GTDB taxonomy): domain Bacteria; phylum Pseudomonadota; class Gammaproteobacteria; order Burkholderiales; family SG8-39; genus ZC4RG42. The sequence continues at coordinate 1,317 of QGUL01000488.1, forward strand.
CTCGGCCTGGCGCTTGTCGTACTGCTTCTTGCCCTTGGCGAGGCCGATCTCGACCTTGATGCGGCCGCGGCTGTAGTGCATGTTGAGCGGCACGAGGGTGTAGCCGGCGCGCTCCACCTTGCCGATCAGCTTGCGGATCTCCTCGGCGTGCAGCAGCAGCTTGCGCGTGCGGGTGGGGTCGGGCTTGACGTGCGTGGACGCCGAGCCGAGCGGGCTGATGTGCGCGCCGATGAGATAGATCTCGCCGTTGCGGATGACGACGTAGGCTTCCTTGAGCTGCACGCGCCCGGCGCGGATCGCCTTCACCTCCCAGCCTTCGAGCACGATGCCGGCCTCGAAGCGCTCCTCGATGAAGTAATCGGGAAAACCCTGGCGATTGTCGCG
>QGUL01000489.1 GCA_003242425.1 Pseudomonadota bacterium
GGGTGTGCGTGCCGTAAATCACTAAGGTGGGGGGGGAGGGGGCCCAAGGGGCCTTTTGTTCCCAGACGGGCCTGGCGCTGGAGAAGATGCCCAAGGGGCCCGAGTTCGCCAAACGCTATCCGGAGAAGTTCAACGCCCCGGTGCAGATCTACTCGCCCTATTCCTACGATGCGGTGCACGTGCTGGTCGGCGCGATGGTGCGGGCGGGCTCGACCGACCCGGCCAAGTACCTGCCCGAGATCCGCAACACCAGCCTGGACGGGGTGAGCGGCCGCATCGAATTCGACGAGAAAGGCGATTTGCGCCAGGGCGCCGTGACGGTCTATCAAGTGGTGAACGGCAAGCACGAAGTCCGCGAAATCGTCGGCGGCAGCCCGATCGCCAAAGCGGCCGCCGCGGTGCAGGCGGGCGTGGACGCGGCCAAACAGGCCGGAGACAGCGCCGCCAAAGCGTTGAGCACGCAGCCTTGAGCGCTGCGCGGACTTGCGCAAACGGCACCTGCGGGTGCCGTTTGTTTATACACTCCTCACGCTCCGGCACCGGGGCGGACAGACACGGCGCGATGCGCGCGCCGATAACAAGACGATGAGCTTCCAGTTCGACATCCTGCTGCAGCAGATCATCAACGGCCTCGTGCTCGGCAGCGTCTATGCGCTGGTCGCGCTCGGTTACACCATGGTCTACGGCATCCTGGGGCTGATCAATTTCGCCCATGGGGACGTGGTCATGATCGGCGCGATGACGGCGCTCACCATCGCCGTCGCCCTGCAGAACGCGGCACCCGATCTACCGAATGCGCTGGTGCTGCTGCTGGCCATCGCCGGCGCCGCGCCCGTGTGCATGGCGCTGGGCTTCACCATCGAGCGCGTGGCCTACCGGCCGCTGCGCAAAGCGCCGCGCCTGGCGCCGCTCATCACCGCGATCGGCATTTCCATGGTGTTGCAGGCGGCGGCGATGATGATCTGGGGCCGCAACTACTTCACCTTTCCGGAGCTGGTCTCGCACGCGCCGATCGACGTCTTCGGTGCCACGATCACGCCCGTGCAGATCATGATCGTCACCCTGGCCGCGGTGCTGATGGCGGGGCTCACCCTGATGGTGAACCGCACCCGTCTTGGGCGCGCCATGCGCGCGACAGCGGAGAACCAGCCCGTGGCCGCGCTCATGGGCGTGAACATCAACCGCATCATTTCCATCACCTTCATCATCGGCTCGGGACTGGGTTGCGTGGCGGGGGTGATGGTGGCTGCCAACTACAGCATCGCGCATTACTACATGGGCTTCATTCTCGGCCTCAAAGCCTTCACCGCCGCGGTGCTGGGCGGTATCGGCAACATCCAGGGCGCGATGCTGGGCGGACTGCTGCTCGGCCTGATCGAAAGCCTCGGCGCGGGCTACATCGGCGACCTCACCGGCGGGTTCCTCGGCAGCCATTACCAGGACGTGTTCGCCTTCTTCGTGCTGGTCGTCGTGCTGATCTTCAGGCCCTCGGGCCTGATGGGCGAGCGGGTGGCGGAGCGCGCATGAACGCCCGGTTCAAGGCCCTGAAACGCCACCCGGCGGCGAAGTGGACCGGCCTGCTGCTCGTGGCGGCGGCGCTCGTGCTCCTGCCGTTCGTCGCGGGCAGCGTGGGCGGCCCCGCGTGGGTGCGGGTGCTGGACTTCGCGCTGCTCTACATCATGCTCGCGCTCGGCCTGA
>QGUL01000531.1 GCA_003242425.1 Pseudomonadota bacterium
GTTCGTTTGTTATCCAGTTGGCAATGGCCTTGGGATTGGATGCCCCTTGGGCAGCTTCTTCAAAATACGCCGCCAGGGCCGGCTCGGCGGTGAGCACGTCGGCGTCGTAGGGCGTCAGACCGTTTTCCGTGACAAACCGCGCCCGTTTGACGTGAGGGAGCTCGGGCAGTGAGGCGCGCACCTTTTCCACCCAATGGGTGGTATTGACGGGCAGCAGGTCGGGATCAGGGAAATAGCGGTAATCGTGCGCGTCTTCTTTGCCGCGCATATCGTAGCTTTCGCCGCGCTCGTCGTCCCAGCGGCGGGTTTCCTGACGCTGCGCGATGCCGCGGTCGAGCTCGCTGCATTGGCGGTCGATTTCAAACTCAATGGCTCGCCGCACCGCCGCGACGGAATTCAGGTTCTTTAGCTCGATTTTGGCTCCCAGTGGGTCGTTTTCATGCCGGCGGACGGATACGTTGACGTCACAGCGCATCTGCCCCTTTTCCATGTCTGCATCAGAAACCCCGGCATAAACGAGGATTTGCCGCAGGCTAGCCAGCAGGGCGGAGGCTTCATCAGCAGAGGTGAGCGCCGGTTCGGTGACGATTTCCATCAGGGGCGTGCCGGCGCGGTTGAAATCCAACCCGCTGGAGTGGCCGAAGTGGGTGCTTTTCCCGGCATCCTCTTCCAAGTGAATACGGGTGAGGGGAATACGCCGCACGATGCCGTCGGGAGGAGTGTCCGCTGGGGCCTGCTGGCCGTTTCGCGCACTGGCGAAATAGCGCGTATACAGGGGAATGTGCCCGCCCACCACCAGCGGCAGATCGTATTGGCTGATCTGGTAATTCTTCGGCATGTCCGCGTAGAAGTAGTTCTTGCGGTCCCACTTGCAGACGGGCGGCGTGGTGGCGCCCAGCAGCTGGCCGGTGAGGATGGTGAGTTCAATTGCTCGTTCGTTCAGAACCGGCAGCGCTCCCGGCAAGCCCAGGCACGTGGGGCAGGTTTGGGTATTGGGCTCCTGACCATAGCTGGTGGCGCAGGCGCAAAACATTTTGCTCTGCGTGTTCAGCTGGACGTGAATTTCCAGGCCAATTGTGGGGATGTAATCGGAAACGGGCATGAAGCAGCGTGGAACAATCGAGGTGCTTAAGAGAGAGAAAAATGCTGATGAGGAAAGGGAGATTGCGTCATCTGACTGGTCAAGGCAGGCGTTAATGTGACAAATCCGTCACGCAAGTGGCGCTTGCGGGTTGGACGTGCGTAGCGAAAACGTGACAAAAATTGCCAGACGATGAGATTTTTGCTGTGGACACATGACAGGCTGCGCCACTATGGCGGGCTCCCTGTCCCGGCACCGTCCGGCTTTCCTCATCCACCGACAAACGCCCGCGCATGATTTCGCTTCAGAAGTTCTTCGGGAAGGACGACACGTTTTTTGATCTCCTTGAGGCTTCCGCCCTCGAGGGGCAGAACAGCATTAACGCTCTTAACGAAATCCTTTCCCGTGCCGGGACAGTGACCAGTTTGGAGCAATTCGCCAAGCCGCGTGAAGCCGATAAGCGCATCACCGAGCAAATTAACGAAGCGCTGGTGAAGAGTTTTGTGACGCAACTGGAGCGCGAAGACATCGAATGCTGGAGTGCCTGGCTCACCCGCATCCGAAAGTGGTGGGAAAATTTGCAGGAGAACTACCAGATGTGCGGTTCGCGGGTGAG
>QGUL01000125.1 GCA_003242425.1 Pseudomonadota bacterium
CGGGGGGGGGGGGGGGTGGTTTTCACCGTTTTTGTTTTCGTTCGGGCCGGGGGGGGGGGTTCGCCGGTGGTCCCTAACGCGGACATGGAGGCGGGGCTTCTGGCGATTTTCCTCGCCGGGGTGGGCCTGGGCGCGGATCTGCGCCTGCTCAAGGCGGGCGGCAAGGCGCTGGGCGTGTTCATGCTCGTGCTTTTCCCCTTTCTCGTGCTGCAGAACCTGGTAGGTGTCGCCGCCGCGTGCGCGCTCGATCTGCACCCCATTTTCGGTCTCGTCGCCGGCTCGATCACCCTGGTGGGCGGCCACGGTACGGGTGCCGCCTATGCGGAGCGCTTCGCGGAAGTGAACAACCTGCAGTCGGTCATGGAGCTGTCGATGACTTCCGCGACCATCGGCCTGGTGCTGGGCGGCATCGTCGCCGGACCGGTGGCGGAGTATCTGCTCAATCGTCACCGGTTGCGAGGCGGTGCCGCGTCCGGTCACGCGACGGCCGAGACGCGGTCCGAAGCGCAGCGCGGTGCCGTCACGGCGCTCGGTTTCATCGGCGCGCTGGCGGGCATCCTCGCGGCAGTGCTCGCCGGCCAGTGGCTGGCCGAACGTTTCCAGGATCTGCCGGTGACCATTCCCGGTTTCGTGTGGTGCCTGCTGGTCGGCGTGGCGATCCGCAACCTGGCGCCGCTCGCCGGATTGCACTTCGACGACCGCGCGACCGAATTGATCGCCGGCGTGAGCCTGGCGCTGTTCCTTGCCATGACCATGATGGCGCTGAACCTGGTCGAGGTGGTGCTGACCGCGGGGCCGCTGGTCGTGATCGTGCTGCTTCAGGTCGTGTTCATCGTGATCTGCGCGATCTGGATTTGTTTTCGCGTCATGGGACGGGACTACGAAGCGGTGACGACCACTGCGGGTTTCATCGGCTTCAATCTCGGCTCGACGGCAACCGCCATCGCCAACATGCAGGCGATCGCCGCCAGGTACGGGCCCGCGCCCAAGTCCTTCCTCATCGTCCCGCTCGCGGGCGCCTTCTTCGTCGACCTCATGAATGCGGCCGTGCTGACCGTCTTCCTTTCGCTCGGCTTCATGGGAGGCTGATATGCGGCGGCTTCTTTGTCTGCTGTTGCTCGCATTGCTCGGCGCCTGCAGCCGGGGACCGGATGCCGACGTCCTGCGGCGCGACGTGGAGGCGCGGCTCGCGGAAGCGCTGCCAGCCGGCACGCTCAAGCTCGAAGCGCTGCATCGCCGCGGTTCGCAGAAGGACATCAAGGCGCCGCCGGGGGAGGCGCGGCGCATCGTCTATTTCGACGTCGATCTCAGACTCCTCAAGGACTACGACTTCGGCGCCTGGGATTCGCCCGGCGTGGCGGGCATCATCAGCGCGCTCGGCACGGGGCCGAAAGGACTGTCCGGCATCGTGAGCGGCGGCAATCGCGCCGGCGATCTCCTCCGCGCCCACGGCACCGCCATTTACAAGCGCGAAGATGACGGCCGCTGGACCGCCGTCGCGCCCGAAGGGTTCCGCAACGTGGTCGCGCCCGCTTTCGCCAGCGGCGCCCCGCGTCCTGCGCCCGAGGTGCTGCTGGAAGCGATGCGCAACGTCATCGCCACGGCGCCGCCGGAAACGACGGCCGCGACGCACGAAGTCATCGCGCAGGAATTGCAAAGCGCGCATGCCGCCATCCAGGCGCGGCTGGCGCGCATCAATTACGGTTACGCCCTCGCGGCCGGGCCTGCGGGCGGACAATACCTGCGTTTCGCGCAGGCGCTGGGCGACGGCAGGTTGCGCATCGTGCCGCTCGTCACCGCGGGCGGCGAAGAGAATCTGCGCATGGTGCACGCGCAGCAGGCGCAGCTCGGCATGGTGCAGGGCGATTCGGCGCTGATGGCCTACGAAGGGCGCGGACCGTTCGCGCGCGAGGGGCGCTACACCAGTCTGCGTGCGATCGGCAGCCTCTATCCCGAAGCCGTCCATGTGGTCGTGCGGGCCGACAGCGACATCCGCGGCATGGCCGATCTTGCCGGCAGGCGGGTGTCCATCGGTGTTCCGGGCGCGGCTTCGCGCACCACGGCGATCGCGGTGCTGGAAGCGCACGGCATCGCGCTGGAGGAACTCGGCAGGGTGGTGGACTGCCCCTTGAACGAAGGGCTGGTGGCTTTGCGCCGCGACGAGATCGACGCGCTGATCCAGGTGATCGGTTTTCCTTCCGACAGCATTCGCGACGCGACCGCTTCCGTGCCGCTGCGTCTGCTGCCGCTCGAAGAACAGGCGCTGGAGAGGCTTGTCGCGCAAAGCCCGGCGTACTTCAAACTGAGCCTGCCGCGCGGCACCTATCCGCATCAGAACACGGCCGTGCCGACCGTCGCCACCGCCGCCATCCTGGTGGTGAGCGCGGACATGAGCGATTCCGAGGTCGCGGCGATCACGCGCCTGGTCTATGGGCGCGGACAGGATCTGGTCGCGCGCGGCAGCGCGCAGGGCGCGCAAGTGTCGGCGGACACTGCGCTGCTGGGACTCGCGGTGCCCATGCATACCGCCGCAGAGAAGGTCATCGCCGAATTGAAGGCGGACCGGCGGTGAGCGGTTGCTTAAAAAAAGCCGCCGCGGACTGTGCGGAGAGCAGTCGCGGCGGTTACCTCAGGATGACGACGCTTATTCGGGCTTGGGTGTGGCGATGGTGCTGGGCGGCAGGATCGGATACTCGATCTTCGGCTGCTCGCCGGTCAGCGTGCGCAGGAAGGTCGCGATCAGGCGCGCTTCCTCGTTGTTGAGGGTCTGGCCGAGCTGCGCCGAGCCCATGATGTGCACCGCTTCCTCGAGATCCCACACCTGACCGCTGTGGAAGTAGGGCGCGGTGAGGGCGACGTTGCGCAGCGGCGCGGCGCGGAACACGTACTCGTCCGTGGCGGTCTTCGTCACGGTGAAGCGGCCCTTGTCGCCTTCAGGCAGGATCGAACCGCCGGGGCGTTCCACCACACCGAACGGGAAGTAGGCCTGGCCGCCGAGGTTGATGCCCGAATGGCAGGCGGCGCAGCCCTTGCTGATGAACAGTTGCAGGCCTTCCAGCTCTTCCTTGTCGAGGCTGTTCTTGCCCAGCAGGAACTGGTCGAAACGCGAGTTGGGCGTGATGAGCGTGGTCTCGAACGCCTCGATCGCGCGCGCCATGTTCTGATAGGTGACGGGATCGGCGCTGCCCGGGAAGGCGCGCTTGAAGGCTTCGACGTATTGCGGGATGCTCTTCAGCGTGGCGATCACGCGGTCGGGCGTGTTGTTCATTTCCACGCTCGCCTCGACCGGGCCCGTTGCCTGCTCCGCGAGGTCCTTGGCGCGGCCGTCCCAGAACTGCGCGACATTGAACACCGCGTTCAGGGTCGTCGGCGCGTTGCGCGGACCTTTCTGCCAGCCGTGACCGACCGAGGTCGGCACGTTGTCCGCACCGCCGGTACCGATGGCATGACAGGTGTTGCAGCTGATGATGTGGCTGCGCGACAGCCGCGGATCGAAATACAGCATGCGGCCGAGGTCGATCTGCTCCTGGGTGATCTTCTGTCCGCGGACTTCGGTCACCTTGGGCGGAATCGGCTTGAACAGCGTGTTCGCCGTTTTGCGCAGTTCTTCCACCGATCCGGTCTGGGCGACGACCGGCGCGGCGATCAACAACGCCGCGATACAGGAAGAAAGGGTAAGCAGTTTCCGCATGGACATCTCCTTTACAGGCATACACGACGCTATTTGACCGGGACGCACGGAGGAAGGGTTGACTTGCGTCAAACAAGTTTCATGCCGCGTCGGTTGCGCGCACATGAAGCATCATCGACCTGTATGACAACCGCTTTCCGATTCACGGAGCCGCGATGAACCGCACGCCCCGATTCCTGCCCCTGCTGCGTTTCCTGGTTCCCTACAAGGGGCGGATCGCGGCGGCGCTGGCGGCACTCGTGGTCGCCGCGGGCTCGGTGCTGGCGCTCGGGCAGGGATTGCGCTATGTGATCGACGCGGGATTCGGCACCGGCAACGCGCGGCAGCTCGATCTGGCGCTCGTCGGCATGGTCGCCGTCGCCGCACTGATGGCGGCGGCGAGCTATGCGCGCTTCTATCTCATGATGACCACCGGCGAGCGTGTCATCACCGACATCCGGCGCGCGGTGTTCGATCACATCCTCGATCTCTCGCCCGGTTTCTACGAAGGCACGCGCACCGGCGAAATCATTTCCCGGCTCACCAACGACGTCACGCTCGTGCAGGCGGTGATCGGCTGGGGCTTCTCCATGTTCCTGCGCAACGCGCTGATGATGATCGGCGCGGCCGCGATGCTGGTGGTGACGAGTCCCAAGCTCGCCGCGCTCACCGTCTTCGGCGTGCCGCTCACGCTCGCGCCCATTCTCGTGCTCGGCAGACGCGTGCGCCGCAAGTCGCGCGAAGTGCAGGACCGTATCGCCGACGTCTCCGCCTACGTGGACGAAGCGGTGCACGAAGTGCGCACCGTGCAGGCCTACGCGCACGAGGACATCGACCGCAGGCGCTTCGGCGAGCGCGCGGAAGCGGCCTACTGCTCGGCGGTCGGGCGCATCCGCGACCGCGGCCTGCTGTTCTCCTCGGTGATGCTCATCGCCTTTTCCGCCGTCGGCGTGATCCTCTGGGTCGGCGGGCGCGACGTGCTGGCGGGCGAACTCACCGCGGGCGAACTGTCCGCTTTCGTGTTCTACGCCGTGATCGTCGCCAGCGGCGCGGGCACCGTGTCCGAAGTGTGGGGCGATCTGCTGCGCGCGGCCGGCGCGACCGAGCGCATTGTCGAGTTGCTCGACACCAGACCCGACGTGATTGCACCCGCACAGCCGCTCGCGCTGCCGCGGCGCGTGCGCGGCGAAGTGCGTTTCGAGGGCGTGCGCTTTGCCTATCCGGCCCGCGCCGACCGGCCGGCGCTCGACGGCTTCAGCCTGCACGTACGCGCCGGCGAACGGGTGGCGCTGGTCGGACCTTCCGGCGCGGGCAAGTCCACCGTGCTCGCGCTGCTGCTGCGCTTCTACGATCCGCAGCAGGGCAGGGTCGAGATCGACGGTTTCGAACTCGCGCGCTGCGATCCGCGCGCGGTGCGGCGGCAGATCGCGCTCGTGTCGCAGGAACCGGTGATCTTCGCGACGACCGTGGCGGAGAACGTACGTTACGGCAGGCCCGACGCGTCGATGGCGGAAGTGCGCGCGGCCTGCGAGGCGGCCTATGCCCTGGAATTCATCGAAGCCTTGCCGCAGGGCTTCGACACCGAATTGGGCGAGCGCGGCGTGCGGCTGTCCGGCGGGCAGCGCCAGCGGCTCGCGCTGGCGCGTGCGCTGCTCGCGGACCGTCCCATTCTGCTGCTCGACGAAGCGACCAGCGCGCTCGACGCCGAAAGCGAGCGCTATGTGCAGCTCGCGCTGGAACGCCTGATGCGCGGGCGCACCACGTTGGTGGTGGCGCATCGTCTGGCCACGGTGCAAAGCGCCGACCGCATCGTGGTGATGGACCAGGGCCGTATCGTCGATCAGGGCACGCACGCCGAGCTCATGCGTGCGGGCGGCTTGTACGCGCGTTCGGCTGCCTTGCAGTTCCTCGACGTCGCACCGGCTGACTGAGGACGCCGCGGCCGCCGGCCGCCTTCGGGGTATGCTTGGCCGCAAAGCGGCAAAGGGGGCTTGAATGGCCACAGGGATTCGCAAGCGCGAGATGTGGCGGCGCAACATTTTCAGGCCGTCGCCGCACGCCGAGTGCCGCAACCGGGCGGTCTTAGGCCCGGCACCTGCAGGCGATCGGGCCGCCGGATCGCGTCGCGACCGCCGCCAGCCTTGCGTGCCTGTACGGGGTGAGCGAGGCGGCTGTCGCGCCCTGCCTGGCCGGTGCGGCGCTTGCCCGCATGCAGGACACGCATGTCCGGCGGAGGCCGGTTTAGCATGGGTCAAGCCCGGCGGTTGGCGAAAAACAACCGTGGATTATAGCCCCATAAACAGGCTCACGAGTCAAAAAAAATTTTACAG
>QGUL01000490.1 GCA_003242425.1 Pseudomonadota bacterium
GCGTCTGTCCGAAGGCCGCGAGCGGTAACGCGGCCAATGCCAGCATCAGCACGAAACGCCTCGAAGACTGGGGACACATACGAAGTTCCTCCATCGTCTGAACAAACCCGTCGGCGCGCGGCCGGGGCGCTGCGTCCGTTACGCCCCCGCCTGCTCGCCGAAAGCGGCCCGCACGGCGTCGTCGACGTTCTCCAGCCAGATGAACTCCAGGCGCGCCTTGGCGCTTTCCGGGATGTCGACGTAATCTTTGCGGTTGCGCGCCGGCAGCATCACTTTCTTGATGCCCGCACGCATCGCCGCCAGCACCTTTTCCTTGATGCCGCCCACCGGCAGCACCAGCCCGCGCAGGCTGATCTCGCCGGTCATCGCGATATCGGAAGGCACGGCGCGCTCGCTGAAGAGCGACATCAGCGCCATGAACATCGCCACGCCGGCGCTGGGACCGTCCTTGGGAATCGCGCCCGCGGGCACGTGCACGTGCACATCGGTCTTGTCGAAACCCGCGGGATCGATCCCGAGGCTCGCCGCGCGCGACTTCACCAGCGTGAGCGCGGCCTGCGCGCTCTCCTTCATGACGTCGCCGAGCTGGCCGGTGAGGATCAGCTTGCCGCTGCCCGGCATGCGTGTGGCCTCGATGAACAGGATGTCGCCGCCGACCGGCGTCCATGCCAATCCCGTCACCACGCCGGGCACGCCGCTGCGCAGCGCCACTTCGCTTTCGAAGCGCGCCGGCCCGAGAATCTCCGCGAGATCGCTCGCTTCCACGCGGATGGGCGGCGTCGCCCCTTCGGCGATGCGCACCGCGACGTTGCGCAGCACAGCGCCGATCTCGCGCTCGAGATTGCGTACACCCGCCTCGCGCGTGTAGTCGTTGATGATGGCGGCGAGCACTGCATCGCCGAGCTGCACCTGGTCGGCGTGCAGGCCGTTCGCCTCCAGTTGCCGCTTCACCAGATAGCGGCGCGCGATCTCCAGCTTCTCCTCGGCGGTGTAGCCGGGAAGCTGAATGATCTCCATGCGGTCGCGCAACGGCCCCGGGATGTTGTCGAGCACGTTGGCGGTGGTGATGAACACCACCCGCGACAGATCGAAGGGCACGCCCAGGTAGTTGTCGCGGAAGCTGTTGTTCTGCTCGGGATCGAGCACTTCCAGCAGCGCCGCGTTGGGATCGCCGTGGAAACCCTGGCCGACCTTGTCGATCTCGTCGAGCATCATCACGCAGTCGCGTTCGCCCGCCTTCTTGATCGCCTGGATGATGTTGCCCGGCAGCGCGCCGATGTAGGTGCGCCGGTGCCCGCGGATCTCCGCCTCGTCGTGCACACCGCCCAGCGCCACGCGTACGAACTTGCGATGCAGGGCGCGCGCGATGCTCTGGCCGAGCGAGGTCTTGCCCACGCCGGGCGGGCCGACGAAGCACAGGATGGGCGCATGGCCCTGCGGGTTGAGCTTGCGCACCGCGAGGAACTCGATGATGCGGCGTTTGACCTTCTCCAGGCCGTAGTGGTCCTCGTCGAGGATGCGGCGCGCCTCGGCGATGTCGATTTCCTTCGGCTCCGGTTCGCGCCAGGGCAGCTCGATCAGCCAGTCGAGATAGGTGCGCGCCATCGAGTACTCGGACGAGGACTCGGACATGCGTTCGAGCCGTTTCAGCTCCTTCTTCGCCTGCTGCTCGACCTCTTCCGGCATGCCGGAAG
>QGUL01000126.1 GCA_003242425.1 Pseudomonadota bacterium
TTGCCGGGGGGGCGTGGTAGATTGGAGTCTTTGCGCGGGGCCGGCGTTCCCCGTTCCCGGATGCCCTTCCAGACCGGCAGCGTGCTCACCGTCTGCCCTTTGCGGTAGAGCAGCACGCTGTCGTAGAACTGGAAGCCGTAGTTCAGCAGCTTGAGACTCTCCTGGGCGCGCGCGGCTTCGGAAGCAGTGCCCATCACCACCGAGATCAGACGGCGGTCGCCGCGTTTGGCGGAGGCGATCAGGCAATAGCCGGCCGATTCGGTATGGCCGGTCTTGACGCCGTCCACATAGGGATCGAGCCACAGCAGCCGGTTGCGGTTGAGCTGGTTGATGTTGTTGTAGCGGTACTCGCGCGTGGCGTAGAGCGCGTAGTGCTGCGGAAACTCGCGGATGATCGTCGCGGTGAGCCGGGCGAGGTCGCGTGCGGTCGAGTAGTGGTTGGGATCGGGCCAGCCGGTGGAATTGGCAAAACGGGTGTTCCGCATCCCCAGGCGCTGAGCCTCGCGGTTCATCATTTGCGCGAACACCTCTTCGGAGCCGCCCAGCAGTTCCGCGAGCGCGATGGTGGCGTCGTTGCCCGATTGCACGATCACGCCGTAGAGCAGTTGCTCGACCGTGACGGGTTTGCGCGGCTCGATGAACATGCGCGAGCCGCCGGCCTTCCACGCGTTGACCGACACCGGCACCACCTGATCGGGCTGAATCTGCTTCTTCTCCAGCGCCTGCGCCACCAGATAGGCGGTCATCAGCTTGGTGAGCGAGGCGGGTTCGAGCCGTTCGTCGGCATTGTGCTCGGCGATGATCTGTCCGGTCTGGTAATCCATCAGCAGCCAGGCCTTGGCAGCGATGGGCGGAGGCGGCGGCGCATCGGCCAGCGCGAGCAGGGGAAACAGCAACAGGCAGGCGAATAGACGACGCATCATTGAATGACTCTGTGTTTGGAACGGGAACAAAGGCGGGCGTGTACGATTATAAGAGGGTATGCAACGCGCCCGTGACGGCGGTGCCGCGCCCGTTCGATGCATCGACGCGCGAATGGTTCCGCTTCTAGCGCAGGATGTGGGGCTTGAAGTTGAGGCTGCGGCTCAGGCGTTCGGCGATCTCCCCCGCTTCGGCTGCCGAACCGTAAGGGCCGAGGCGTACGCGGAACAGGCCCTGGTGCGGCACGATGTCGACGGCGCGATCCAGCAGGGCGGCGACTTCGCGCGTGATGCGTTCGCGGAAGCTCTCGGCGTTGGCGCGCGCGCTGAATGCGCCGAGTTGCAAATAAATGTTGCCTTCCGCAGCGGGCTCGGCCGGTGCGGCACCGTCCTTGGCGTCGGCGACCGCCGGCGCGGCGTCCGGTTGCGGAAACACCCGCTCCACTTCCACCAGCGCGCTGCCCTGCTCTACATAGCCCAGCTTGTACGCGGCGGCGTAGGACAGGTCGATGATGCGGTCGTGCAGGAACGGCCCGCGGTCGTTGATGCGGACCACGACCGAGCGCCCGTTGGCGAGATTGGTCACGCGCGCATAACTGGGGATCGGCATGGTCGGATGCGCGGCCGTCATGGCGTACATGTCGTAGGGCTCGCCACTCGCCGTGGGTTTGCCGTGGAATCTGCGGCCGTACCAGCTCGCGATGCCGCGCTGGCGGAATTCACGGCGGTCCACCATCGGCACGTACTCTTTGCCGAAGGCGACATAGCGTCGGTTGGCGTAGCGATGCAGTGGTTCGTCGCGCGGCACGGCATCGGGCACGCGGTCCAGGTCCGCCGGGACCTGGTCGCCCGGTCCGTCGTCCAGGTAGTAGCCGCCGCCTTTGGCGCTCTTGGCCGGCGGTGCCGACTCGGGTTCGCCGGGACCGCGCACGGGCGCGCTGCCGCATCCCCATAGGGCGAGCAGCAGGCCGCCCACCGCGAACCAGCGTACCGTCGACGATCGCAAGCTTTGCACGCCTCCTCCTCAGGTCTGGATCAGCTTACGGTGCTTCTGGATGCTCATCAGGATGCCGATGCCGAGGAACAGCGTCACCAGCGCGGTGCCGCCGTAGCTGATCAGCGGCAAGGGCACGCCCACCACCGGCAGGATGCCGCTCACCATGCCCATGTTGACGAACGCATAGGTGAAGAACGACAGCGTGATGGCACCGGCGAGCAGCCGCGAGAAAAAGGTCGCGGCGTTGGCGGCGATCACCATACCGCGGGCGATCAGCGCCAGATAGAGCAGCAGCAGGATGCTGTTGCCGATCAGGCCGAATTCTTCCGAATACACGGCGAAAATGAAATCGGTGGTGCGCTCGGGGATGAAGTCCAGATGCGTCTGGGTGCCTTCCAGCCAGCCCTTGCCCTTGAGGCCACCCGAGCCCACCGCGATGGTGGACTGGATGATGTGATAGCCGGCTCCGAGCGGATCGCTGGTGGGATCGAGCAGCGTCAGCACCCGGCGGCGCTGGTAGTCGTGCAGCATCGACCAGAAGATGGGCATCGCGGCACCGGCGGCCGCGGCCATGCCCAGCATGAGCTTCCAGGGCAGGCCGGCGAGGAAGATGACGTAGAAGCCGGCCGCGAGCACCAGCATCGCGGTACCCAGATCCGGCTGCTTCATGATCAGCCCGACCGGAATGGCGAGCAGGATCGCCGCCACCAGGAAGTCGCGCAGCCGGACTTCGCCTTCGTGCTTGTCGAAATACCAAGCGAGGACCAGCGGAGTGGCGATCTTGAGCATCTCCGAAGGCTGGAAACGGACGAACCCCAGGTTCAGCCAGCGTTGCGAGCCGTTGACGATCTCGCCGAACAGATCCACCGCGACGAGCAGCGCGACGCCCACAAGATAGATGGGCACCGCGAGCCGCATCAACATCTGCGGCGGCACCTGCGCCGCCACCCACATGACGCTCAATGCCACGGCGATGTTGATGCCCTGCGCGATCAGGCGCGAAGCGTCCTGGTTGGCCGCGCTGTAGAGCGTGAACAGCCCGACCGCCAGCAGCACAGTGCTGATGAACATCAGCGGGCTGTCGATGTTGCTGGTGAAGCGCTGCAGGAGTTTTTTCAACATCATTCGGCTCCCGCAGTGGCAGCGACCGGCTGCACGGCCGGGGTCTCGGGCAGTTTGCCGAGCAGATAGTAGTCGAAAGCGACGCGTGCGATCGGGGCCGCCACGGTGCTGCCGTGCCCGCCGTTCTCCACCAGGACGCCGATCGCGATCTTGGGATCGTCGGCCGGGGCGAAGGCGATGAACAGGGCGTGGTCGCGGAAGCGCTCGGCGATGCGCTTCTCGTCGTACTTCTCGTTCTGCTTGATGCCGATCACCTGCGCGGTTCCGGTTTTGCCGGCGAAAGCGTAAGCAACGCCTTTGCCCGCTTGGGAGGCCGTCCCGCCGGGGCGGGTGACGTCCACCATCGCCTGCTTCACCAGCGCCAGCCACTGGGGGTTGAGCTTCACGTGGCGCACCGGCTCCGGCTCGACCGGGCGTTTCTCGCCCGTGCGCGTGTCGACGATGTATTTCACCAGGTGCGGGCGGTAGGCGATGCCGTCGTTGGCGAGGATCGAGGTGGCATAGGCCAGTTGCAGCGGCGTGGCGAGGTTGTAGCCCTGGCCGATCGTGACCGAGACGGTGTCGCCGGTGTACCAGCGCTGGTCTTCCGGGCGCGAGAAGCGCTTGCGCTTCCATTCGCGCGAGGGCAGCAGGCCGCCCCGCTCGCCCGGGATGTCGATGCCCGTCGGCGAGCCGAAGCCGAACTGCGACAGGAAGCCGTGCATCACGTCGATGTCGATGTCGGTCGACAGACCGTAGTAATAGGTGTCGCAGGAGACCACGATCGACTTGTGCAGGTTAACCTTGCCGTGGCCGCCGACCTTCCAGTCGCGGTAGCGGTGCGTATGTCCGGGCAGCGTGTAATAGCCCGGGTCGTTGATGGTGTAGTCGGGCGTGCGCTTGCCCAGTTCCAGCGCCATGAGCGCCATGAAGGGCTTGAAGGTCGAACCGGGCGGATAGGCGCCGCTCAGCGCGCGGTTGGTGAGCGGTTTGTCGGGCGAATTGTTCAGCTCCGCCCAGGTCTGCGGATCGATGCCGTCCACGAACAGGTTGGGATCGAAGCCGGGTTTGCTGACGAAGGCGAGCACACCGCCCGTCTTCGGCTCGATCGCCACCGCCGCGCCGCGATAGTCGCCGAAGGCGGCTTCGATGATCTCCTGCAGTTTGGCGTCCAGGGTGAGGATGAGGTTGTTGCCGGCGATGGGCGGGTTCTCCGACAGGGTGCGGATCGGCCGGCCGTTGGCGTCGATCTCCACCTGCGCCGATCCGGTGGTGCCGTGCAGCTCGTACTCGTAGCTCTTCTCGAGACCGACCTTGCCGATGTAGTCGGTGCCCTTGTAGTTGGCGGTCTGCTCGTCGGCCGCGAGCTGTTCCAGATCGCGGTCGTTGATGCGCCCCATATAGCCGAGCGCGTGCGAAGCCAACTCGCCGAACGGGTAGTCCCGGTACAGGCGCGCCTTGATCTCCACGCCGGGGAAGCGGAACGCGTTGGCCGCGAAACGCGCGACCTCCTCGTCGCTCAGGCGGGTCTTGATCGGCAGGCTGCCGGCGGCGCGCAGTTCCGCGCGCAGTTTACGGAAGCGGTTGCGGTCGCGCGGGCTGATCTCGATCAGTTCCGCCAGCGCGTCGATGGTCGCTTCCGGGTCCTCGACCTTGGCGGGGTCCATCTCCAGCGTGTAGGCGGAGAAGTTGCGCGCCAGCACGACTCCGTTGCGGTCCAGGATCAGACCGCGGTTGGGCTGGATGGGGACCACCGAGATGCGGTTGTCCTCGGCCTTGGTCTGGTAATACTCGTGGCGGATCAGCTGCAGCCAGGTGAAGCGCCCGAACAGGATGCCGAAGGCGACGAGCACGCCCACGCCCGCGACCGCCAGACGTCTGCGGAAGCGGTACAAATCACGTTCATGGTCGCGGAATTCGGTGAGGCTCATCTGGAGCTTGGCTGGATGCGGGACGGCACGGCTGGGCTCATGACGCGCGGCATCGCCGCAAGGTCCGAGCCGGCCCGCCTGCTAAGAGTGCCCTAGATGGGCCGAGTTTCGTCGATGTCGTCGGGCGCACGTTGCGGAGCGAGCAGTAAGTCGGTAATGAAAGGCCACAGCAGCGCCGAGATCCCGATCCCGACCAGCGTCAGCCAGCCCGGGAAGGTGCCGCCGGCGATCAGACGCACCGCCAGCATGATGAGCTGGGAGAGCAGCAGCAGCACGAACACGTGGACCGCCTGCGGCCAGACGCCGAACAGCAGCACGCGCCGGTGGATGACATGGGCGCCGAAGGCGAGGCAGGCGTAGGCCAGCGCATGCTGTCCGATCAGCGCGCCATTGGCCGCGTCCATGGCCAGGCCCAGCACCCAGGCGATGCCCACCCCCACCTTGCGCGGCTGATGGATGCACCAGAAGGTGAGCGTCAGCGCCAGCAGATCGGGGACCAGCCGCAGATCGGGCCAGGGCAGCAGATTGAAGGCCAGCGCGCCCAGCAGGCTGAAGGCGATGAAGAAGGGATTGGCCGGGCGCAGGATGCGCTGCGGTTGCTGCTGCCTTTTCATCGGCCGCGCCCCCTGCTCCGCGCCCGTTTCGCGCCGCGTGCGCGGTCGTCCTCGGGCTGCGCTTCCGTTTCCGCCAAGCGGGGAATGTCCTCCCGGTGCTGAACCACCAGCACCTGGCGGTGCTGGTTGGTGCCGGCCGCAGGCCGCAGGCGGATTTTCGCGAAGGACATGGTCGCGTCGCGCTCGACGTGGGTCACCGTAGCCACCGGCACGCCGCGCGGGTAGACGCCGTCCAGCCCGGAGGTGACGAGCTGGTCGCCGACCTGGACGTCGGCGTTGGCGGGCATGTAGCGCAATTCCATGGTATGACCGTCGCCCGAACCGTAGGCGATGCCGCGCAGGCCGTTGCGCAGCACCTGCACCGGGACGGACAGGTTCTTGTCGGTGACCAATGTAACTTCGCCGACCAGCGCAA
>QGUL01000491.1 GCA_003242425.1 Pseudomonadota bacterium
GCAACCCGGACGCCGTTGCCGGTATCTGGTGGGAGCCGTGTGGGCGGCCCGCCAGCCCATGGGCCATCTGAGCGACGCCCTGGTTCAGCTTTTGCGCGTTAAGCGGCAGCCGATGCAGCGCGTGGAAGTGAATCTCTCCGCGCTCGCGCAGAGCGTCATCCAGGAACTGCGTGAAGCCGAACCCGAGCGTCCCACGGACATCTACATCGAACCGAACATGCGGGTCCACGGCGACCTGACGCTGCTGCGCAGCGTGCTCGAGAATCTGCTCGGCAACGCCTGGAAGTACAGCGCCCACAAACCGGTGGTGAAGATCGAGATGAGCCGCCGCCGCATCGGTCACGAATGGGTGTTCGTGGTGCGCGACGAAGGCGCGGGCTTCGACATGCGCTACGCGGGGCGTCTGTTCACGCCCTTCCAGCGGCTGCACAGTCCGAGGGAGTTCGAGGGCACCGGCATCGGCCTCGCCACGGTCGAGCGCATCGTGCGCCGTCACGGCGGGCGCATCTGGGCCGAGGCGCAACCCGGCGTCGGTGCAACGTTCTATTTCACGCTGCAATAGCGTCGGCTTTTTTTACGAAAGCCGGCGCTTGTCCCGGACATCGGGCAAAAAGGCCAATGGCGCCAATGTCTTGGACGCCTGGCACGACGTTCGCTCTGGCCGCCCTGCCTTTCAACCCCAAAGGAGGTGCGGCATGAACAAATGGTTGGGCGTGGCGGCCCTCGCGGCGGCACTGGGCGTGGCGATGCCGGCGCAGGCGGCGCCTGTGACATCCTGGAATTACGAAATCTCTTTCCGCTTCACGGACGCTTCGTTCACACCGGGCGTGGGCGATCCGATCCACCAGCAGTTCGAATTGTCGTGGGGCGAAAGCGGCGGCGACTTCGGCGTGCCGAACGGCACGCGCAGCGCGCTCACGATCGGTACCGGCCCCGACAATCACACCGGCGGCGGAACGGTGAGCGGCACCGTCGTGACCAACGCGCTCAGCGTGCCGGGGATCGGCCTGTCGAACACCATCACGCACTGGAACAACGAAATCTCCAACCTCTACGCGACGCTGCGCAGCGGCCAGATCACGTCTTCGCTGACGCTCGAGACGAGCGAGGGCGTGCCGGTGGTGGGACTGCCCGATCTGACGTTCGACTTCCTGTTCGTGGAGACGCTCAACGATCCGCCTGGCAATCCCGGCTGCGCCGACAACACTCCCGAGCCCTGCGCCGACATTTTCGTACTGGTCTCGGCCACGAGTTTCAACGTGCCGTTCACGCACGAGGGCATCGAGTATCTGATCTCGATCTTCCCCTACACCGCGGGCGGCCTGCTCGGCAGCATCGCCACGCTCGGTCCGGAGCAGTGCGCGGCCGCGGGCGCGGCGCCCAATTGCGTCGGGATCGTGACCGACGAGGATGCCGTGACCACCATCCAGTTCGCCTTCGCGATCACCACGCAGCCCCTGCTGGTTCCCGAGCCGGACATGCTGGGACTGCTGGCGCTCGGGCTGTTCGGCGTGGCGGGGGTGCGCCGCACGCGCCGCGCCCGCTAAAGCGAAGCGTATTCCACGCCCCGCTGACGCGGGGTCTCCCGGCCCGGCGCTGCGGCCGCTGGTCGACACGGTCGCGCGCCGGGTTCGCTCAACGCAAGGGCAGGAAGCTCACGCTTTGCGCGAGCACCTGCTGCAGC
>QGUL01000492.1 GCA_003242425.1 Pseudomonadota bacterium
CGGCACAATGCCCGCTAGTCCCGCAACACTCAATTGCGCACCGGGACCCCTCGGGCACAACCCGACCGGCATCAATCCAAGATAATCCTTACCAATGGCGGTCGGCGGCAGATCCACGCGCAACTCCGGCACTTCGCGCAAGACGAATGCAGTGAACGTGTTGGAATTGGGGCCGGGCCAAACGCGATATGTCGTCGCGTACGGGTAGCGGGCGACTGCCGCTTCAATGCGATCGATTAGCTCTTCGACCCCAGGACCCCGCGCTTCCTTTAACAGCTCCGGCCGGTTTCCGTACCAATAGCCGTCGGGTGCACGATTGCTGATGACCAGCGCAGTTCCGGTTCTTCGCAGGCGATGTCCGTTCACTTCATACACGGTGAATTCGGATGCGCCGGTGCGCTTGACCGCAATCCATGTATGAACGCCGAAGTACCCTCGCCATCGGACTGCGCGCGCCGAGTACACCTGTACGACGGCCTCCGGAGTTTGCGCGGGATCAGGTGCCAAGCCGGCGGGTTCGCGGCTTGCCGTGCGCCAATCGGTACTGCGAACGTGACCGAAGTACTTGAGGTAGGTGACTGAGCATCCCGCGTAGAGCGGAATGAGCAGCAGGATGATGGCAAGTCGGCGGCGCTTGAACATCTGCGGGACGTGATCGGCACGGCTCCTCCTGACGGATTCTGTACTGATCGAGCCACGGGCGTCACCTCGCTCTTGGGGGATGGTTGACAGGGCAATACGTTTCAAGCGCGTTCGCACCGTTCGTCGCTTCAATTGCGGTCTGAAGGATTGATTGCGCCGAGCAGGACGCCTCGGGCCCACCCAATTAATCGATAGCGCGGCGGTTTATGGCCACGCTGTACTTCGAAGCCGGAACCCCTTGGGAAATGTGGAGGCGCTTCGACGTGCGACCACTGCGCCCGAGCGGGTTAATCGGCTTCGGAAGGGGGCGGTCCACTGGACAATCGAACGAACGTGCGACGACGCGTAAGAGGCCGCGGACGCAGGTTCAGCGGGACAGGGATAAGTGCTTAATGGAGTTGGCTCCCGGGGTTGGGATCGAACCAACGACCAACGGATTAACAGTCCGTCGCTCTACCACTGAGCTACCCGGCCACCGGGAAGGAAAACGAAGGCCGCGAATTCTGGTGGATGACGCCCGAGTCGTCAAGAAACCCAGTGCCAAATCAGGGTGGTTCGGGCGGATCACCCGCCAAATGTCTACCGCAGCTCGGTCATCCGGCCACCCGGAAGCGAGGCGCCCCGGGATCTGCGATCGGATGAGGCGGACGGCACGCCGTCCGCCGTTCAAGCCATCGACGCGCCTTGCTTCAGGCTTTCCTGGACGCGCCGTTCGGCCTCCTCCCAAGTGAAAGGTGCGTTGAGCGAGGCGAGGTAGGCCGCATCCACTTTCGTGTCCGGAAGCAGGGCAATGTCAAACGATCCTGCGTCACCGAGGCCCGAGAGGGCATGGGCGACGGCCGTCGCGCCCAGAACGTCGAATCCCGTCTGGCGAACCCGCTGCGGCTCGTGGTGATGCGCCACGGCTTCGACCACGGGGAAGGGCAGACCCCAGAGGCCGACCAGGAAGGCGCCAATCCCCGCATGCAAAGCGCCAAAAACCTGCGTCCCCCCCTGATACAACGAAAACCTTTAACGCGGGAACTTTTACACCGCG
>QGUL01000493.1 GCA_003242425.1 Pseudomonadota bacterium
CGCCCCGGCCGCGGCGCACAGTCCCCCCCCGGAACCCGCTCCCGTACGGGGCCTCCACCCCGGGGAAACGGTGCGGCGGAACCCCTCCAGCCCGCCCAAACGCCGGTACCGGTCGCTTCGATGCCCGTGCCCCCTGCCGCGCAGGAGCCTGAGGCCCAGACGGCGGCACCTCAATCCGCGTCCTCGTTCAACCCCGAGGAAGTGCTGAAGGACAGCGGCCTGGTGCTGATCGAGACCAGGCCGGATGCGGCGCTGCCGGAACCCGAACCCGAGATGGCCGTACCGCAGGCACCGCGCCGGCGGCGCGAACGCCGTCCGCCGCCGCCCAGCGAGCCGCTGGAACAGGTGGAAACGCGCAAGTAGGCGCCCGAACGAAAAAAGCCGCTCGACCGAGCGGCTTTTTTCTTGCGCGGCCGGCCCCTCTAGCGAACGTACTCGAGTTCGGCGCGCACTTCTGCCAAAAGGCCTTCGCAACTGTCTTCCAGCAGGTCGAGCACGAGTTCGAAGCCTTCGGGGCCGCCGTAGTACGGATCGGGCACGATGCTGTGGCTGGCGTTGCGCGCGTAGGCCATCATCATCCTGATCTTGTGCGCAGCGGCCGGGTTCGCCATGCGCGACATGATGCGGTAGTGATCGTCGTCCATGGCGAGCAGCAGATCGAAAGTCTCGAAGTCGCGCCGCTCCAGTTTGCGTGCGCGCAACCGCGACATGTCGTACCCGCGCCGCCGCGCGGCCAGTTGCGAGCGCGGATCGGGCGGTTCTCCGATGTGATAGCCGTGCGTGCCGGCGGAATCGACGCGGATCAGACCGCTCAATCCCGCGTCGGCCACCATTTTGCTGAACACCGCCTCGGCGGTGACGGACCGGCAGATATTGCCGGTGCAGACGAAAAGTACGGAATAACGGTGCGTCGAAGTCATGCACCGTAGTGTACGAGGTCTGCGGACCAATGTGGCCGCAAGACCGTGCGCTCAGCGCGACCAGCGCATCCGCAGCATGCCCTGCTTGTCGTACTCGGCGTCCAGCCGGCCGCCGTAACGCTCGCGCAGCGTCTCTCCGATGTCCCGGGCGAGCTGAACTTCGGTCGTGGTGAGCCGCATGCCGCCGGGCGTCGGTTCGATGTCCATCAGCCGTTGCAGCGGATTGTCACGCTGCAAGGCCTCCTCGCGCTGCAGGGCCACACGCTTGAACTCGTCCCGATGCCGGGCCACCGAGGCCCCTTCCATGACGAGGGTGGCGGCCGGTAGTTGGCGACGCTGGCGCTCGCAAGCCGGGCAGCGAACCTCGTGTGCGGCAAAGGGTACCGCGCCCCAGCGCCAGCGCCCTTCGTAGTACACGGCCTCGCAATCGGGACAGCGGGCCGGCGACAGGACCGTCACGGGCGGCTTCGGCTCCAGATACCTCCTGTTGGCCGGCTGCCAGGCCCACTCGCCGCGCCTCACGTTCGGTTCAAAGTTCATTTCACCCTCGGCAAAAATCGTTAAGGCTTTTGCAAACGGCAAGCGCCTTCGTTGTCCGAACCAACGATAGCGCGGCAGACGCGCCGGTTCTTGACCGGCGTCAAGCATTGTTCGGGCCGGGTCAGCCCGCGGCGGAGGAACGCAGGTCGGGAGGCAACTGGTCGATGCCGAGCATACGCTTCTTCAGCTACCCACAAAAAACTCGCAAGACGACTTT
>QGUL01000127.1 GCA_003242425.1 Pseudomonadota bacterium
CTGGAATACGGCCTGCCGCCCACGGCGGGCGAGGGCATCGGCATCGACCGGCTGGTGATGCTGTTCACCAACAGCCCCTCGATCCGCGACGTCATCCTCTTCCCGCACATGCGGCCGGAGAGCTGAACGAGTACGGACACGCCGTCCGGCGTGTCTGTCCCGAAACGCCTTTAGCGGCTAAAATAGCCGCGCCATCCAGCCGGGCCGGCCGTCGCCCGCCCGCAGGTGGCGTTCGAGAATGAGCGAGGAAAGGAGCACCCGGACCCGCGCCGGGTGTTTCGCCTCACTTGTCGCAGCCGCCGCCAGACGTCAAGTCTCCGCTCTGTTCTCTTCGTAGCCGTACAGGCCGCCTTGCGCGGCCCCGAACCGTACAGATACGAACACCAAACAGGGAGACCGCAGACGATGGTCCGTAAGCTCCTCATTGCCCTGCTCGCCGTCGCGAGCATCGGTACCGCGCACGCCCAGAAGGTCGTGACGACGGAAGCGGTACTCACGCACTATGGCGCGCTGGTACACGCCAACTACGAAGACAGCCTCGCCGCCGCGAAGAAGCTGCAGCAGGCCGTGCACGCCTTCGTCGCCGCGCCGAGCGAAGCCGGCCTGGAGGCCGCGCGCAAAGCCTGGCTGGAGGCGCGCGAGTGGTACGGCCAGACCGAGGCCTTCCGTTTCTACGGCGGTCCCATCGACGGCGAGGACGGCCCCGAGGGCCGCATCAACGCCTGGCCGATGGACGAGGCCTACGTGGACTTCGTGGACGGCCAGCCCGACGCGGGCTTCATCAACGACCGCTCGGTGCCGATCGACCGCGACACCCTGATCGGTCTGAACGAGAAGGACGGTGAAGAAAACATCTCCACCGGCTGGCACGCCATCGAATTCCTGTCTTGGGGTCAGGATCGCTCAGCCGACAGGCCCGGGCCCCCCCCCTTCCCCGATTTCGTGGACGGCAAGGCGCCCAACGCCGACCGGCGGCGCGAGTATCTGAAAGTCATCACCGATCTGCTGGTGGACGATCTCGCCGGTCTGACGGAAGCCTGGGCCCCCAACGCCAGGAACTATCGCGCCCGCTTCGTGAAGGACGAGGCGGGTATCGGCAAAATGCTCTCCGGCATCGGCGTGCTCACCCGCGGCGAGCTCGCCGGCGAACGCATCGAAGTGGCGCTCGACTCCCAGAGCCAGGAGGACGAACACTCCTGCTTCTCCGACAACACCCACCGCGATATCGTCGCCAACGCGCTCGGCATCCGCAACGTCTGGCGCGGCGAATACCGCCGCCTCGACGGCAGCGTGCTGAAGGGCCCGAGCCTGCGCGACCTGGTCGCGGCGAAGAACAAAGCCGTCGCGGAAAAAGTGGACCGCCTGACGGACGCCACCGTGAAAGCCGCCGAAGAGATCCCCGCGCCCTTCGACCAGGCCGTGCTGATCGACAACTCCGGCCGCAAGAAAATCGAAGCGATGGTGCAACTGCTCAAGGAACAGGCCGTCGCGCTCGTCGAAGCGGCGCAGGTGCTCGGCATCAAGCGGCTCAACACTTCGCTCCCCGAGTGATGAAGACCGCGTTCAAGCTCGCCGCGCTGGCGCTGCTCGCCGGCGGCGCCGCGTTGGCGCTTGGCAAATCGGGCCAGCTCGCCGAATACGAACCGGGCGAGGAACTGGCAGGCGGCCGGACTACCGTCAGCGACGACGGCCGCAACGCCTTCTCCTACCCGGCCGCCAACCTCTCGGTGGACCGGCAGACGTCCTTTTTCATCGGCAATTCCTTCTTCAAGAAGAACTGGGTGGAGGCGCCTTCCTCCACCACCGGCCGCGACGGCCTCGGCCCGCATTTCATCGCCCGGTCCTGCGCCGGCTGCCACGCGCTCGACGGGCGCGGCGCGCCGCCCGCCTTCAAGGACGGCGTGCAGACCGGACAGCCGGTCGGCCTGCTGCTGCGGCTGTCCATTCCCGGCGACGGCGGCAAAGCCGGCGTGGTGCCCGAGCCGACCTACGGCACGCAGATCAACAACTTCGCCGTCAAGGGCGTGAAGCCCGAAGGCAAGATCCGCATCCGCTATCGCGAGATCCACGGGCAGTTCGCCGACGGCACGCCCTACAGCCTGCGCGCGCCCGAATACGAGATCACCGATCTCGGCTACGGTCCGCTGCATCCGCAGACGCTGATCTCGCCGCGCGTCGCGCCGCAGGTCATCGGCCTGGGGCTGCTCGAAGCGATCAGGGAAGAAGACATCCTCGCCAACGCCGAGCGGCAGGCGAAGGAAGGCAAAGGCATCTCTGGCCGGCCGAACCGCGTGTGGGACGAAGCCCGCAAGGCGTGGGTCATCGGCCGCTTCGGCTGGAAAGCCAACGCCGGCAGTGTCGCGCACCAGACTGCGGCCGCCTTCAACGGCGACATCGGCATCACCTCCGTACTGTTCCCGGTCGAGGAATGCACGCCCGCGCAAAAGGATTGCCTGGAACGCATCGCGCAGGAAGCGCAATGGCGCAGGCAGCGCAACGAGAAGACGGTGGACGTGGACGACCACACCCTCGAACGCACGATCTTCTACACCCGCACGCTGGCGGTGCCGGAGCGGCGCAACGCCAAAGACCCGCAGGTGCTGCGCGGCAAGCGCATCTTCCACGACGCCGGCTGCGCGAGCTGCCACACGCCCAGGTACGTGACGGGCGAGCTGCCCGGCTTCCCCGAGCTGTCGAATCAGACCATCTATCCCTACACCGATCTGCTGCTGCACGACATGGGCGAGGGGCTGGCCGACAACCGCCCGGACTTCGAGGCCACGGGACGCGAATGGCGCACGCCGCCGCTGTGGGGCCTGGGCCTCATCCCCACCGTGAACGGCCACAGCGCGCTGCTGCACGACGGCCGCGCGCGCAACATCATGGAAGCGGTGCTCTGGCACGGCGGCGAAGCGGAAGGCGCGAAACAGCACGTGCTGAAACTCGACAAGGCCGACCGCGAAGCGCTGGTCCGGTTCCTGGAGTCGCTATGAGATTAGCCCGCCTGCGTGCGCTCTTCCTCGCCGCATTGATTGCGCTGCCCGGCGCGGCGCACGCCCAAGAAGCCGCGCCGATCGTCGCGCCCTCGCAATGGATGCGGCATCTCGCCGAAGACGTGCTCGCGCCCGGCTACCGCGCGCTGCGCGGCGAAACGGAAAAGCTCGCCAACGCGCTCGATGCGCTTTGCGAACAGCCTGGCGCCGCGGCGCGCGAAGCGGCGCAAACACAATGGAAAGCTGCAGCCCTTGCGTTGCGCCGACTCTCGCCTCTGCCTTACGGCCCGGCGCTGGAACAGCGCACCTTGCGCAAGATCGACTTCTGGCCCACGCGCACCGCGCAGATCGAAGCGAGCATCAGGAAAGCGCCGCGCGATCTCGAAGCGCTGCGCCGCATCGGCTTCAGCGCTCAAGGGCTGCCGGCGATCGAATACCTGCTCTTCGATCCCAAACGCAAGGCGCTGGAAGAGGACGACGCCGCCTGCCGCTACGCGGCGCTCGTCGCGCATCAGGCCGTCGCGGAAGTCGCCGCGATCGACGGCAAATGGGCCGAGTGGCCGGGCGCGGACGCGGAAGAACGTACCGAGGCGGAACAACGCCTGCTCGCCGACGGCTTGAACGTCCTCATCGGCAGCACCGAAGCGCTGCGGCTCAAGTATCTGGAGAAACCCGCGAACAGCAGCTCGCCGCAACCCGATTTCGACGCGTGGCGCAGCGGCGCCACCGGCGCGCACCTGCGCGCCTATTTCCAGGGTCTGCGCGCGGGTTTGCAAGGCGGCCAATCCGGCGTCGGCTTGACCGCCTATCTGCGCGGCCGCGGTCTGCTGACGCTTGCCGAACAACTGGACGCGCGCATCGAACAGACGCAGCACGCCATCGACGCACTGCCGGAGCAGTTCCGCACCGATGCGGACAGGAACGCCGCCCGCGCCGCCGCGCGCGAACTGGCGAAACTGCATGCGCTGCTGGCGGAGGACATCGCCGCCGCCATCAAGGTCACGGTCGGCTTCGGAGAAAGCGATGGCGATTGACCATCAACGGCGCGCGTTGCTATGCGCCCTGCCGGGCGCTGCGGCGTTCGCGCTCTTGCCCGGTCTAGCCCGCGCGGCCGTTCCTGGCGAAACGCAGTACGAAGTGCTCACCTGCTGGAGCGACGACCCGCTCCGGCCGCGCGCCTTCCACGCCGGTCTGCTGAGCGCTCCGCAACGCGCCCTCAGCCTGCCCGCGCGCGGCCATGCGGTGCAATGGCATCCGCGCAATCGTACGAGCGCTTTCGTGGCGGCGCGCCGCCCCGGCAGCTTCCTCGTGCACTGGCGCATCGCCGACGGCGAAGTGCTGGCACGGTTCGATGCGGAGGACGATCTCTACTTCGAGGGTCACATTGCCTTCGACGCGGGCGGCAAACGGCTCTTCGCCACCGAAACCGATGCCTTTACCGGCGAAGGCCGGATCGGCGTGTACGACGCCGACACCCTGGAACGCATCGACGCGTGGCCCACCCATGGCATCGGCCCGCACGAAGTCACGCTGCTCAGCAACGGCCTGCTCGCCGTCGCCAACGGCGGCATCCTGACGCTGCCCGAAACGGGCCGCGTCAAACGCAACCTCGACACCATGGACCCGTCGCTCGTGCTGCTCGACCCACGCGACGGCACGCTGCTGGAGCAGCACCGCCTGCCCGATCACCGCATGAGCATCCGCCACATCGCCCAGGCGGACGACGGCACCATCGGCGTGGCATTGCAGAACGAAGGGGAAGAACGCCTACCGCTCTTCGCCTTCCTCAAAAACGGCCGGCTGCACTACGGCGAAGCGGACGAGGATGTGCTGAACAGATGCGGCACCTACGCGGGCGACATCGCCGCACTCGGCGACCACTTCGCCGTGAGCTGCACGCTGGGCGGCGTCACCGCCATCTGGAACAGCCGCGGCAAGGCTATCGCCCAAGCCCCGACGCCGCGTGTCTGTGCGCTTGCTCCGATGAAGGGTGGATGGTTCGCCAGCGCCGACGTAGGGACGTCCTGGTGTATCAGCATGAATGGGAAGATACGCAACACGTCACGGCATGACATAGCATGGGACAATCATGCGATCATGGTACCCGTCACGGACACCATGCCATCAAAACGTGTAGCACCTAACTTGAAACACTGAAGCTCCCCATCAGACCTGAAAAGAAATTTCTAGGACCGACACGAAGTGCGTCGTGAGTGTGATCTTACCTGCTTAGCAGCACCGAGTTATAAACTGAACTGCACGAAGTTGCACTCAGTCATCTGCCCAGCCCACAGGGATTCATCCAATCCGTTAAGAAGGATTCGAAAGATTTTTTCCTGATTTGTTTTTCGCTTCCTTTTCGTTCTTCGCTTCCTCTTCGTTCTTTCGCACTACCTCCTCAAAAATTTTCACATCAATCAGCGCATCATCGCGAACAAGTCCAACGATTCTTTTATGGCACTCGATCACTGTCCTAGCTGCGTCAATTAAATCATTAACCGCCTCGTTGTACTCTGCTTCTGCTTTTTCGGCCTCCTTAAGAGCTCTGTTCGCCGCCCTATTAGCGTAATCAAAGCCATAATAACTTGCGCTTCGAAGCTCCTCCATCGATCTAGTTGCCCATTCAATAGATGAGCTAAACGCAAGCAGCTTTCTGTACTTTTGCTGTAAAGCACGAAGTAGCTCTTGGCCACTCTTCAGATACGCCAATATCGGATTCGTAATTTCCTCATCGTCTGGTGTGGCGATAGTTTGTATTCCAATCACTCGCTTATCTATTTCTGCCACTGACCTGAGTATGGAACTTGTAGCCAATCAGGCAGTGAGTCCGGGGTGGATGGTATCGGGTTCCGACCAGTTCCGGCGAACGGTCGCCGGGGGTTTGTAGCCATGGGCGCTGTGCGGCCGCTGCT
>QGUL01000494.1 GCA_003242425.1 Pseudomonadota bacterium
GCTTCACCCAGTCCGTCGAGTTTGAACTGCAGCAGCTCGCGCTGCGTACGCTCGCCCGGCGGCGTGGCGGCGAGCGCGGCCTGATAGGCACGGCGCGCTTCCTCGCGCTTGCCCTGCACGGCGTAGATGTCGCCGCGCGCCGCGGCGAATTGCGCTTCGAAGGCCTTGGGATGGTCGCCGTCGAGCACTTTCAGCGCTTCGTCGTAGGCCTGCTCGTCGAGCAGCACCTGCGCCAGGCGCACGCGCGCGATGGCCTTGAGCTCGCCGCGGCCGTTTTCCGCCACCCAGGCGAGCGCTTCGCGCGCCGCGGCGCGGTCACCGCGCTCGACATAGAACTTCGCGGCGGCGAAGGCGGCGAAGGAGGCGTACACCGTGCGCGGGTAGTCCTCGCGCACCAGCGCCGCGAGCTCGCGGACCTTCTGCGCCTCGCCTGCCCGCACGGCGGCGAGCACCTGGTTGTAGGCGAGACCAGCCTTGCGCGCCTGCGCCTGCTGATAGGCGTCCCAGCCGCGCAAGGCGGCGATGACGACGAGCGCCAGCGTCGTGGTGACGATGATGAAGTTGCCCCAGCGCCTCCACCAGGCTTTCAGCTCTTCGATTTTTTCCTGTTCTTCGAGATCGTATGCCATCGCGCTTGCTCACTCCCCTCCTGCGCCGTAAAGCAGATCGGCGATCGCTTGCGGCAGTTGTTCGACGCTCACGCGCCACTGGCCGCGTTCCTCGCGCAGCGGCTTCACGCTCACTTCGCTTGCCGCGACCTCGTCGTCGCCGATGATCAGGGCGATCTGCGCGCCGCTGCCGTCGGCCTTTTTCATCTGCGACTTGAAGCTGCCGCCGCCGCAATGCTGCACCACGGTGAAACCGTAGTTGCGCAGCCCTTCTGCGACGGTGAAGGCCATCCGCAGCGCATGCTCGCCCTGGTGGACGACATACACGTCGGCGGCCGCGGGCTCCAGCCATTCGGCGGCATTCTCGCTGCATTCGCGCAACAGCGCGAGCAGCCGCTCCACCCCCATGGCGAAGCCGGCCGCGGGCGCGGGTTTGCCGCCGATCTCCGCGATCAGCCCGTCGTAACGGCCGCCCGCGCAGACCGTGCCCTGGGCCCCGAGCCGGTCGGTGACCCATTCGAACACCGTGAGGTTGTAGTAGTCGAGACCGCGCACCAGCCGCGGATTGATCTCGTAGGGAATGCCGGCGTCCTTCAGCACCTGCTGCACGCCCTCGAAGTGCTTGAGCGATTCCTCCCCGAGGTAGTCGAGCAGCTTCGGCGCTTCATTGATCAGCTGCTGCATCGCCGGATTCTTGCTGTCGAGCACGCGCAGCGGATTGGTATGCAGCCGCCGCTTGGAATCCTCGTCGAGCTCGGCTTCTCTCGACTTGAGATAGGCCACCAGCGCCTCGCGGTGGCGCGCGCGCTCCTCAGTGCTGCCGAGCGAGTTGAGCTGCAGCCGCACGACGTGCTGCAGACCGAGGTCGTCCCACAGCCGCGCGCACATGAGCAGGAGCTCGGCGTCGATGTCGGGACCGGCGTAGCCCAGCGCCTCGACACCGACCTGATGGAACTGGCGGTAGCGGCCCTTCTGCGGGCGCTCGTGGCGGAACATCGGGCCCTGGTACCAGCACCCCGGCTGGGCCGTGGTGAGGGTGGCGGTCCCCCCCGCCGCCCGCGCCC
>QGUL01000495.1 GCA_003242425.1 Pseudomonadota bacterium
CTGGATGTTGTCGGGCCTGGGCGCCGCGGACGCTTACATCAATCTGCAAAGCTTCATCCTTTCCCACGATGAAGTCGGCCGCGAGCTGTCACGGCTGCTGCGCGACAAGCGTTCCCAAGGGGTGCGCGTCAACGTGCTCTACGACGCGATGGGCGGGCGCGATACGCCGGCGGAATTCTTCGAATCGCTGCGGCAAGCCGGCATCGCGGTGTGCGAATTCAATCCCGTCAATCCGTTGCGTGCCCGCATCTGGCGCATCAACAACCGCAACCATCGCAAGCTGCTGATCGTCGACGGCAGGGTCGCGTTCACGGGCGGCATCAACATCAGCGGCGTCTACTCCGCCGGTTCCTTCGGCGGCGAAGCCAGGACGCCCGAGCGCGGCTGGCGCGATACGCACGTGCGTTTCGAGGGACCGGTGGTGCGGGAAGCGCAAACGCTTTTCGTCTCTGACTGGCGCAGTCAGCCGCATTGCCCCGCGTTGCAGGAAGGAGCGTTCTTCCCCGCCGCCGCGGCGCGCGGGACGCGGCTCGTGCGGTTGGTGGCGAGCACGCCCGATGCGGGAAGCGAAACCTATGCGGCGCTGCTCTCGGCGCTGGGGAACGCGCGACACCGGGCATGGCTCACCTACGGCTATTTCGTGCCGGACGAGACGACGCTCGCCGCGTTGCAGGACGCGGCGCGACGCGGCGTGGACGTGCGGCTCGTGTTGCCCGGCTTCAGCGATTTCTGGGCGCCGCTGGAGGCGGGGCGCTCGCATTACGAACAACTGCTCGAATACGGCGTGCGCATCTACGAGCGCACCGACGCGCTGCTTCACGCCAAGACCGCGGTGATCGACGGTGTCTGGTCGACCGTGGGCTCCACCAATCTCGACTGGCGCAGCTTCGTGCACAACTACGAAGCCGATCTGGTGGTACTCGACGAGGCGTTCGCGCTGCAGCTGGAAAAGCTGTTCGAGCTGGATGTCGCGCATTCGCGCGAGATCACGCTCGATGCATGGCGGCAGCGGGGCGCGTGGCAGCGGATGAAGGAATGGCTGGCGCGCCAGTGGCGCTACTGGCTTTGAGGCTCGCGCGGCGCGCCAGGGCATGGCCCTTGCAACCGTAACAATGTGTAAATTCCGCGAAGGATGGCGTCATGCGACCGAATGCATTGTTCACCGGACGGAGTGTTGCTCGGGTGCGCGCTGAGCGCGTGCAGTGCCTGGGACGGACTGTCGGAACGTGAGAAAGGCGCCGCGATCGGTGCGGGCGTGGGCGGCGTGGCCGGCGCCGTGGCGACCGACGGCGGCGTCCTCGGCACCGTAGGCGGAGCCGCGGTCGGCGGCGTGGTGGGCCACGAAGTCGGCAAACGGCAGGAGGAGTGAGGGCGCGAACGACCGTGCAGGAGCGCCCGTCCCCGCCTGCCGCAGGCCGGACGCTTGCGGCGCCGTTCAGCTTTGCTGCGACTGCTCCTGCTCGAAGTCGTGCTGGCGCATGGCTTCGCGCATCTCCCGTTCGCGCCTGATCTGTTCGGCGATCAGCGTGAGCAGGTGCGGGCGTGCGCCGGGACGCCGTTCGACGGGTTTGTCGAGGATGTAGCGGTTGCGTTCGCGCAGATAGCGCTTGGCGGCTTGCAACGTTTGGGGATTGGGCCGGATTCGCCCCGGGCGGTTTTCGCCGAT
>QGUL01000496.1 GCA_003242425.1 Pseudomonadota bacterium
TCGCCACCGTCACGCTCGGTGCGGTCGCGAACGCGCTGCTCATCGTGTTCCTCGCGCTCTATCTTGCGCTCGAACCGCGCCGGTACCTGAAAGGCGCCTTGCGGCTGATCCCAATCGCCGGCCGCGACAACGCCGAACGGGCTCTGCTGTCCGCCGGCCGCGCGTTACGCAAATGGCTGCTCGGCCAGGGCATCGCGATGCTGGGCGTCGGCATCGCGACCGGCATCGGACTGGCGATCGCCGGCGTACCGCTTGCGCTCGCGCTCGGCATCGTCGCGGGGCTGGCGGACTTCGTCCCGATCATCGGTCCCATCGCCGCCGCCATCCCAGGCATCCTCATGGGTTTCACCGTCGGGCCGGACATCGCGCTCTACGCCGCGATCGTGTACCTCGTCGTGCAGCAGTTGGAAGGCAATCTCATCACGCCGCTCGCGCAGCGTTGGGCGGTGGCGCTGCCGCCCGCCATCGCGCTCGTATCGGTAGTGGCCTTCGGCGTGCTGTTCGGGATACTCGGCGTGCTGTTCGCCACGCCGCTCGCGGTGGTGACGATGGTGCTGGTGCGCGAGCTCTACGTCGAGGACGTGCTCGAAAGCCCGGAAGGCCGTCGCGCCGCGCGGCGCGCGCAGCAAGCGCCATAGGGCGTGGTACGTGCGGTCGGGCGACGTTGCAAAGAAAGCGTTGCGGACGGCATCGAACGGGCGACGCCTTGCAACACCTGCAGGAACGAAAAACGCCGAGGGAAGCCTCGGCGTCAATCGTAGTGAGCGTTGGCGCGCCCGGAAGGATTCGAACCTCCGACCCCTTGGTTCGTAGCCAAGTACTCTATCCAACTGAGCTACGGGCGCAACGGGCGCGAATAATAGCAGACTGCCGCGCTTAAAACCAGTTCCTCTTCAACCCGGCGGTTCGTTCGCCCTGACCGCGCGCCGCAGCCGCAGCGCGCGCCACGCCAGCGCGACCCCGATCCAGGCCGTCAGCACCGCGAACGGGATGGCGAACACCAGCGGCCACAACAGGGCCAGGATCGACGACAGCAGGAAAAAAGCCGCCATCGTGGCCAGCACGCTGGACTCGGCCGGCCCCAGCACGCGCCGCCGCGCGAGCGCCGCGCCCAAGGCGTTGCCGACCGACAGCGCGCCGGCCGCCGCGCGTCCCGCGCTACCGGAGAGCGCCCGCCGCGTGCGGCGTTCGCGCGGCGCGATGCGCATCACGCGGTTGCGCCTGCCGAGCACGATCTCGGTGCTGCGTTCCAGATCCTCTTCGTACATCGCCGCCATCTGCGCCGCGAAGGCCTCGTCCTCGATCGCCACGTCGAGCTCGTAGTTGTTCATCCAGCTGGCGAAGTTGAGGTTGGTGGAGCCCACGCGCGCCCAGCGGTCATCGGCCACGGCGGTCTTGGCGTGCAGCATGCTGCCGTTCCACTCGAAGATGCGCACGCCGGCCTCGAGCAGCGGCCGGTAGCCCGCGCGCGAGAGACGGCTCACGATCGGCAGGTCGCTCGCCCCCGGTACGAGCAGGCGCACGTCCACGCCGTCGAGCGCGGCGTCGCAGAGCGCGCGCACGTAGGGCGTGATGCCGACGAAGTACGCGTCCGTGAGCCACAGGCCCGGGCTCGCCACGGCGGCCACCAGCTGGTCCAGGCGCTGTCTTTTATACACATTTCCG
>QGUL01000128.1 GCA_003242425.1 Pseudomonadota bacterium
GGTTCCGCCCGCACCGTTTCCGCGGGTTGCGGCGCCGCTACGGGAGCGGGTTCGGTGGGGTGCTCGTCGGCCGCGGCCGGGGGCTGAACCGCTGTCGCCGCGGTGGAAGCGGCGGGCGTCTGCGGCACCGGCGCTTCCTCCGTTGTCCGTACCGGCTCGGCCGTCTCGGCGGGAGCGGGGGAGGGTTCACGGACCCGTTCGCCCAGCTCGCCTACTGCTACGCCGCGCTCGACCTGCGATTGCGCCTCAGGCACCGGGATGGCCTGAGGCTCGGGCGCAGCCGGTTCCGCCGCAGGCGCCGGCACTGCCTCGGCGGCCGGCGTCGTTTGGGACGGCGCTTCAGCGGTCTGCTGGCTGCGTGGCTGCTCCTGGCGTTCGCCCCGGTCGCCGCCGCGTCCGCGACGGCCGCGGCGCCGCCTGCGCTCGCGGCCTTCCTCGGCAGCGGAGGTTGGCGCGGCGGGCTGGCCGTTGCCGTTCACCGGTGCGGCCGCAGCTTCCTGCTCGGCGGCACGCTGCTGCTGACGCTGCTGGGCTTCACGCTGGCGTTCGCGGGCCTGTTGCCGCTGTTCGTTGCGCTGTTGTTCGCGGGCTTCGCGCTGTTGACGCTGCGTCTCCTTTTCCTGTGTGCGCGCCTGTTGCTGCTGGTTGCGCTGACGCTGTTCCTGGCGCTCGGCGCGTTTGCCGCGGTCCTGGCGCTCGCGGCGGGGTTCGGCGCGTCCGTTCGGCGCCGCAGCGGCTTTTTCGGTGGTGGCGGCAGCCGCCGTTTTGCCGCTGCGCCGGAACCAGCCGAAGATGCGGTCGATGATGCCCGGCCGCGCGCCTTCGGCAGACGGCGCCTGGGCGGGCCGCGCGGGCGGTGCCGGCTGTTCCGGCGTCACGCCCTGGACCGCCGCCTGCTGCCGAGGCGGACGTTCCTCTTTCAGCGCGATGACATTTTCTTCCGCCGGCACCTGCACCAGGTTGTAGCTCGGCGGCAGCGCGCCTTCCTGGTTCAGGTCGTCGTGGCGCAGACGCTGGATGTGGTAGTGAGGCGTCTCGAGATGGATGTTGGGGATCAGCACCACGTTGACCTTCAGCCGCGCCTCGATGGAGTGGATGTCCGCGCGCTTTTCGTTGAGGAGATAGGTGGCGACATCCACCGGCACCTGCGCATGCACGGCGGCGCTGTTCTCCTTCATCGCCTCTTCCTGGATGATGCGCAGGATGTGCAGCGCGGTCGATTCCACGCCGCGGATGTGGCCGGTGCCGTTGCAGCGCGGGCAGGTGATGGTGATGCCTTCGCCAAGCGAGGGGCGCAGCCGCTGGCGCGACAGTTCCAGCAGACCGAAGCGCGAGATCTTGCCCATCTGCACCCGGGCGCGGTCGTAGCGCAGCGCTTCGCGCAGCCGGTTCTCGACCTCGCGCTGGTTGCGCTGGTTCTCCATGTCGATGAAGTCGATGACGATCAGCCCGCCCAGGTCGCGCAGCCGCAACTGCCGGGCGATCTCGTCGGCCGCCTCCAGGTTGGTGCGGAAGGCCGTCTCCTCGATGTCGCTGCCCTTGGTGGCGCGGGCGGAGTTGACGTCGATGGAGACCAGCGCCTCGGTATGGTCGATGACGATCGCGCCGCCGGAAGGCAACGACACCTGGCGCGCGTACGCCGTCTCGATCTGGTGCTCGATCTGGAAACGCGAGAACAGCGGGATATCGTCCTTGTAGCGCTTCACGCGGTGGACGTTGTCCGGCATCACGTTCGCCATGAACGCGGCCGTCTGTTCGTAGATCGAGTCGGTGTCGATCAGGATCTCGCCGATGTCGGGCTGGAAGTAGTCCCGGATGGCGCGGATGACCAGGCTGGATTCCTGGTAGATGAGGTAGGGGGCGGGATTGAGGAGCTTGCCGTGTTCGTCGTGCTGCGGCTCGGCCGCCTCGACGATCTTGCTCCAGAGCTTGAGCAGGTAGTTGAGGTCCCACTCGAGCTCTTCGAAGGTGCGGCCGATGCCGGCCGTCCGCCCGATGATGCTCATGCCCGGAGGCACGTTCAGGCGGTCCATCATCTCCTTCAGCTCGTTGCGCTCCTCGC
The DNA here is from genome assembly GCA_003242425.1 of Pseudomonadota bacterium. Classification (GTDB taxonomy): domain Bacteria; phylum Pseudomonadota; class Gammaproteobacteria; order Burkholderiales; family SG8-39; genus ZC4RG42. The sequence continues at coordinate 2,063 of QGUL01000128.1, forward strand.
CCTCGATGCGGCGCGAGACGCCGCCGCCCCGCGGGTTGTTGGGCATCAGGACGAGGTAGCGCCCGGCCAGACTGATGAAGGTCGTGAGCGCAGCGCCCTTGTTGCCACGCTCGTCCTTCTCCACCTGAACGATGAGCTCGGTGCCTTCGTCGATGACGTCCGCGATGCGCGCACGCCCGGGATCGACATCGCGCTTGAAGTACGAGCGAGCGATCTCCTTGAAGGGCAGGAAGCCGTGGCGTTCCGTGCCGTAGTCGACGAATGCCGCTTCGAGACTCGGTTCTATCCGGGTGATGACTCCTTTGTAGATGTTGCTCTTGCGTTGTTCCCTGCTGGCCGATTCGATGTCGAGGTCGATCAGTTTCTGACCATCGACGATCGCGACGCGGAGTTCCTCGGCCTGCGTCGCGTTAAACAGCATGCGCTTCATTTAGTTCTTCTCCTGCGCGCGGGCAGGACTAAACGCCGCTGACTTTTCGGACGCAATTACATCGTCATCCTGTGTGGAGACTTGGTACGTTGGTCAGTGGGGTTCGTCGGTGCTTCTCGCGCCACCACACAGTCGGCAGCGCATATCCTCTAGGAAGTTCTTGAGGCGGATCGGGCAGACGGTCGGGGGGCGGGCGGCGACATTCGTCGAGCAGCGCACTTTCGCCCCCTCGGGCCTGCGTAGCGATACATGAAACGATCCCTCAACAAACTCCGTAGTGATCCGTCGCGCTGAAATGAAAATGAATTACTATCGCTACTTTTTGGTGAGCGAGTTAACCAGCTGTAGGGCTTCTGCTTGAAACGAGCCCACCTTCGCGGCGTAGAAGCTCTGCCTGATGCGGCCCGGCTCTCCTGACGCGGTATACCGGCGCGTGGGCGCCGTTCCGGCGCTCGCAAGCCTCGCAGTCTTTCATCCGATGCCGCGGTTTCGCAGACCTTTCATTGGCCGGGGACGTGTTGGCGGCGCAGACGCTTGTCAGGGGAGTATGCACGACGCTGTTTACTCTCCCGGAACGAACGCCGAGGCCGCTGTCCCGCGATCGAAGGCAGCGAAGCGAGTATAAGCAGAATGAAGGATTTAAAAAAGGCACCGCGGCACGCCGGCACGCCGGCGCAGGCGGCGCCGCCCCGGGTGGCCTGGGTCGAGGTGGACGAGGGTAGCGCGGGGCAGCGGATCGACAACTTCCTGCTGCGCGAATTAAAGGGCGTGCCGCGCGCCCACGTTTACCGGCTGCTGCGTTCCGGCGAGGTGCGCGTCAACAGCCGGCGGGTCGATGCGACCTACCGGTTGAACGCCGGCGATCAGGTCCGGATCCCGCCCGTGCGTACCAGTGCGCCGAAGGCCGCGCCCGCGAGACGGTCCGACCCGGGTTTTAACGTCGTCTATGAAGACGATGCGCTGCTCGTCATCGACAAGCCCGCCGGCGTGGCGGTGCACGGCGGCAGCGGGATCAGTTTCGGCGCCATCGAGCTGCTGCGCGCGGCGCGGCCCGAGGCCCGCTTCCTGGAACTGGTCCACCGGCTGGACAAAGAGACTTCGGGCCTGCTGATGCTCGCCAAGAAGCGCTCGGCGCTCACGCGCCTGCATGCCGCGATGCGGGCGGGCCGGATTCATAAGGCCTACTACGCGATGGTCAAGGGGCAGTGGAGGCAAAGTTCACGTGAAGTCTCGCTTCCGCTGCGTAAGTACTTGACGAACGAAGGAGAACGTCGGGTCAGTGTCGATCGGAAAGCCGGTCAGGCAGCGCGCACCCGGTTCGAGCTCGTGCAGGCCGTCGGCTCCTATACGCTGCTGCGTGCCATCCTCGACACCGGCCGCACGCACCAGATCCGGGTGCACCTGGCGCATCTGGGTTACCCGATCCTGGGCGACGACAAGTACGGGGACTACGCGCTCAACCGGGAGCTGGCCAAAGCGGGCCTGAAGCGCATGTTCCTGCACGCGTGCGAACTGAGATTGAGGCACCCGCTGACTGAGGAGCCGCTCGCTCTGACGTCGCCGCTGCCGCGCGAGCTGGCCGCCTTTATTGAGGCCAATACTTAAGAAGATGTCGCAAAGATTTGATTTGATTGTTTTCGATTGGGACGGGACGCTCATGGACTCGGCTGCGGCGATCGTCTATGCGCTGCAGAATGCCTGCCGCGACCTGGGCTATCCGGTCCCCGACGCGCAGCGGGCGCGTCATGTCATCGGGCTCAGCCTACGGGACGCCATGGCGCACATCTGCCCGGATCTGCGCCCGGCCGACTACGACAAACTGATCGAGCGCTACCGCTTCCACTGGTTCGCCCAGGACGCTCACCTGCCGCTCTTCGGCGGCGCGGCGGAAATGCTGGCCGAGCTGGAGGAACGCGGCCATCTGCTTGCGGTGGCCACCGGCAAGAGCCGGGCGGGTCTCGCGCGGGTGCTGGAGTCCACCGGCCTCAAGCCGCGTTTCGTCGCCACCCGCTGCGCCGACCAGTGCACGCCCAAGCCGGCCCCGGACATGCTGCTGGAGCTGATGGACGAGCTCGGGGCCGAGCGGGAACGCACCCTGATGATCGGCGACACCACCCATGACCTGGGCATGGCGGCCAACGCCGGGGTGGCGGCCGTTGCCGTCACGTACGGCGCGCACCCGGCGGATGAGCTGCAACGCATGGCGCCGCTGGCGCTGGTCGATTCCGTGGCAGGCTTGCAGCAATGGCTGCGTCGGCACGCGTGATCTGCGCGAGCGAAGCGCTGGTGGACGGCGGTGCGGGCGTACGCTTCAGCATCGAACGCGACGGCCGGACGCTGTCCGCTTTCGCGGTACGCCACAACGGGGCTGTGCGGGCCTATCTCAACCGGTGCGCGCATGTGGGCATCGAGCTGGACTGGCAGCCGGGGCAGTTTTTCGATCCTGAAACCGGCATGCTCATGTGCGCGACGCACGGCGCGCTGTACGATCCGGCGACCGGCGTCTGCCGCGCCGGGCCCTGCGTGGGCGGCCGGCTGATTCCGGTACCGGTGGTGGAGCGCGACGGTCTTGTCGAATTGCAACAGGACGATTGAGGTTTTATGGCGGACGACAACAACAAGGACTGGGAGCGCAGCGTTCTCGAACGTCTGGCGTTCAGCGCTCTGAAAGAGCAGCGCCGCGCCCGGCGCTGGAGCATTTTCTTCAAGCTGCTGGGGTTCGCCTACCTGACGCTGTTCCTGATTCTCGCGTTGGACTGGCGGCCGGCCGCGGACAGCGGCCAAGGCCATACGGCGCTGGTCGAGATCGACGGCGTCATCGCCACCGATGGCGACGCCAGTGCCGAGAACATCGTGAGTTCCTTGCAGGCCGCGTTCAAGGACAAGAACACCCGCGGCGTCATTTTGCGCATCAACAGCCCGGGCGGCAGCCCGGTGCAGGCCGGCATCATTTACGAAGAGATCCGCCGGCTGCGCGGCCAGTACCCCGACATCCCCATCTATACGGTGGTGGAGGACATCTGCGCTTCCGGCGGCTACTACATCGCCGCCGCGACCGACCGTATCTATGTCAACAAGGCCAGCCTCATCGGCTCGATCGGCGTGGTGATCGATCAGTTCGGTTTCGCCGAGGCGATCGACAAGCTCGGCATCGAACGGCGGGTGCTGACCGCGGGCGAGAACAAGGCCTTCCTCGATCCTTTCTCGCCGCTGCAACCCGAGCACGTCGAGCATGCCAAGGCGATGTTGGCCGAGATACACGGACAGTTCATCGAGGCGGTCAAGCAGGGACGCGGCCAGCGCCTCAAGGAAGTGCCCGGCTTGTTCAGCGGCCTGATCTGGACCGGAGCACGCGGGCTGGAAATC
>QGUL01000129.1 GCA_003242425.1 Pseudomonadota bacterium
GTCCCTTCCTGCTGTCGAAGTTCGCCGCCGCGCAGATGCGCGAACGCGGCAGCGGCCACATCGTCAACATCGCCTCGACCGCGGCCAAACGCGCGTGGCCCAACGCTTCCGCCTATCACGCCAGCAAATGGGGGCTGCTCGGCCTGTCCTACGCGCTGCACGCGGAGCTGCGTCCGTACGGCATCAAGGTGACGGCGGTGATCGCGGGCGGCATGCGCACGCCCTTCCTGCTCGACCGCTTCCCCGACATCGATCCGGCAGTGCTGCAGGAACCTGCCGATGTCGCCGATGCGATCGTCGGCATCCTGAGCGTCGGCGGCTGCACAGTGATTCCGGAAGTGATGATCCTGCCCATGCGCGAAACCTCGTGGCCGTAGGAGCGCGCGCATGAAAGCGGCGGTTTTCATCGACAAGGACGGCACGCTGGTGAAGGACGTGCCCTACAACACCGATCCGGCGCACGTGCAATTGCGCGAGGAGGCCGTGGACGCGCTGCGCCGCCTGCAGGCAGCGGGTTTCGAGCTCGTCCTGGTGAGCAATCAGGCCGGCGTCGCCCTCGGCCGTTTCGCCGAACGCCGGCTGGAGCGGCTGTGGCTGCACTTGCGCAAGACGCTCGCGCACGCCGGCGTCGATCTCGCGGCGTTCTATTACTGCCCGCACCATCCGCAGGGCGCGGTACCCGCTTATGCGGTCGAGTGCGATTGCCGCAAGCCCAAGCCCGGCATGCTGGAACGCGCCGCGCGCGAACGCAACATCGATCTCGCCCGGTCCTGGATGATCGGCGACATCCTCGACGACGTCGAAGCCGGTCATCGCGCCGGCTGCCGCGCCATCATGCTCGACGTCGGCTCGGAGACCGAGTGGCACGAATCGCCGCTGCGCGCGCCGGAGTTCTACGCCCGCGATCTGGACGCGGCCTCGCACTACATCCTGGCGAGCACATGATGCGCAGCCACGCCCTGCCGCCGCCGGTGCACAGTGCGCGAGAGGCATGGGCTGCCGCACGGCGCATCCTTTGCGTGCGGCTCGACGCGCTGGGCGACGTGCTGATGACCACCCCCGCCCTGCGCGCACTGAAAGCCGCTGGGACCGGACGCGAGCTCACGCTGCTCGCCTCGCCCGCCGGCGCACCGGCCGCGCGGCATGTGCCGGACATCGATCATGTGCTCGTCTACGAGGCGCCTTGGGTCAAGTATCCGCATCCGCCCGAACCCGCGGCGTTCGAAACCCTGCTCTCCACCTTGCGCGCGGGACGCTACGACGCGGCGGTGATCTTCACCGTGTACAGCCAGAGCGCGCTGCCTGCGGCCATGCTGTGCTGGCAGGCCGGCATTCCGTTGCGTCTCGCCTACAGCCGCGAGAATCCCTATCACCTGCTCAGCGACTGGGAACCGGAGCGCGAACCCGAGCCGCTGTTGCGCCACGAGGTCGTGCGCCAGCTCGAGCTCGTGGCGAGCGTTGGCGCACGCACCGGGGACACGCGTATGGCGTTCCGGCTGCATGCCGAGGACGATGCGCGCGCCTTGCGGATATTGCATGCGGCTGGCGTCGATGCCGAGCGCGGCTGGATCGTCGTGCACCCCGGTGCGAGCGCAGCCTCACGCCGCTATCCGATCGCGCAATACGCCGCCGCATTGCGACGGTTCGCGCACGTGCGACACCGGCCCGTGCTCGTCACAGGCAGTGCCGCGGAGCGCACGCTGATCGAGGAGCTGGTCGCGCAACTGCCGGGCGCGGTGGGGCTTGCCGGCACCTTGAGCATCGGCGAGCTCGCCTGCGTGCTCGCGCGTGCCGCCCTGCTCGTCGCCAACAACACCGGCCCCACGCACATCGCCGCGGCGCTCGGCACACCGACCGTGGTGCTCTACGCCCTCACCAACCCGCAACACACGCCCTGGCAGGTGCCGCATCGTGTCCTGACGCACGACGTGCCGTGCCGCTGGTGCTACCGCAGCGTCTGCGTCAGCGGCCATCACGACTGCCTGCGCGGCGTCCGCCCGGAGGATGTTGCACGCGCGGCGCTCGAACTGCTGGAGGAAACGCGCGTCCCGTCTCGCGCGGTGACAGCCGAGGCGTGCGTTTTCGATAACCGCCGTCCGCGGCAGGAGGAACGGCTTTGTACACGCTAGGGATCAACGCCGCCTTTCATGACAGCGCCGCCTGCCTCGTGCACGACGGACGGGTGATCGCCGCCGCCGAAGAGGAACGCTTCAGCCGTATCAAGCACGCCAAGCGGCCCGTGCCCTTCAGCACCTGGGAGCTGCCTTACGGCGCGATCGACTACTGCCTGCGCGAAGCGGGCATCACGCTCGCGGACGTGGACCATGTGGCCTATTCCCTCGATCCCGCGCTGCTGCCCGACCGCCCCCAAGGCGATATCGTCTTCGCGCAGCAGCCTTCGGCGACGACACGCGCGGACAAGGGCCCCTGGGACGACCTCTTCTATCTTTATGTAACGAACGCGCCGCGCCAGCTCGCCGGCGGCGCGCCCCATCATCTGCGCCGGCGTTTCGATCCGCCCGGCCGTCGCCCGCATTACCGCTGGCACCATGTCGAGCATCATCTCGCGCACGAGGCGAGCGCCTTTCTCGCCGCGCCTTTCGACACCTGCGCGGTGCTCACGCTCGACGGACGCGGCGAGCGAGCAACGACGACCCATTGCGTATGGCGTCACGGCGAACTCACGCGGCTCAAGCAGATCGACGTCCCGCATTCGCTCGGTCTGCTGTACGAAGCGGTCACGCAGTATCTGGGCTTCCTGCATTCCTCCGACGAATACAAGGTCATGGCGCTCGCCTCCTACGGCACGCCGTGCCATCTCGACGCCTTCCGCGAAATCGTGCGCGTGGACGAGGACGGCGGCTACCGCATCCTCGGCCCCGACCTGGAACGCCGCTTCGGTCCGCCACGTCAACGCGACGCGCCCTTCGAAGCGCGTCATTTCGATATCGCCGCGTCGCTGCAGAAGGTGCTGGAGGAAAGCGCGCTGAAGCTCGCCGCCTGGCTGTGTCGCGCGAGCGGTGAACGGCGTCTCGCCATGGCGGGCGGCGTAGCTCTCAACTGCGTGATGAACGCGCGCATCCGCGACGCTCGCCTGTTCGACGAGGTCTGGGTGCAGCCGGCCGCGGGCGACGCCGGCACGGCGCTCGGCGCGGCGCTCTGGATCGACTACCGCGAACGCGGCCGGCGCGACTGGCAGATGCGCCATGCCTATTACGGCCCGGGCTACGACGACGAGGAGATCGAGCGCTTCCTGCAATGGAGCAAGCTGCCCTACCGGCGTCTGGACGATGTGGCCGGTGAAACGGCTGAGCTGCTGGCTCGCAATTGCGTCGTCGGCTGGTTCCAGGGCCGTATGGAATTCGGCCCGCGTGCGCTGGGTGCACGCTCCATCCTCGCCTCGCCCATCGATCCCGCGATGAAGGCGCGCCTCAACGAGCTCAAGGACCGCGAGGACTTCCGGCCGGTCGCGCCCGCGGTGCTTGCGGAACGGTTCGACGAGTGGTTCATGCGCGAACCGGGGATAAGCGATGACGCGCCCTTCATGCTGTTCGTGTACGACGTGAGCGAGGGCGCAGCCGCGCGCATTCCCGCCGCGGTCCATGCCGATCGCACCGCGCGCGTGCAGACCGTGGACCGTCATGCGCAACCGCGCTATCGCGCGCTGCTGCAGGCTTTCGAGCGGCTCACCGGCGTGCCGGTGCTCGTCAACACCTCCTTCAACAGCCGCGGCCAGCCGATCGTGTGCTCGCCGCGCGACGCGATCGAAGCCTTCTACAGCACGCCGCTCGATGCGCTGGTGATCGGTTCCTTCCTGCTCGCCAAGAACGCGGCCGCGCAGAGCGCTTCGATGCGCAACGCTTGCGCAACCGAGGCGATCGCATGAACGGCACCGCACCGCTCGTCAGCGTCGTGGTGCCGACCTGCGGCCGGCCGGCGCTGCTGCATCGTTGCCTGCTCGCACTGATCCGACAGAAGCTGCCGGGCACGGCCTACGAGATCGTCGTCGCCGACGACGGCCATTCGGAGGAGACGCGCCGGCTGGTGCAGCGCATCGACCGCGTGAACGCACACGGTCCACGCGTGCGCTACGTGCGCTCGACTACGCGCCGCGGCGGCCCTGCGGGCGCGCGCAACGCCGGCTGGCGCGTCGCGCGCGCGCCAGTGATCGCTTTCACCGACGACGACACCGTGCCTTCGCGCGACTGGCTGCGCGAAGGTCTGCAGGCGATGCGGCCCGACGTCGCCGCCGTCACGGGCCGCACGCGCGTGCCGCTGCCGCGAAAGCCCACCGACTGGGAACGTAATACCGCCGGACTGGAACGCGGCGAATTCATCACCGCCAACTGTTTCGTGCGCCGCGAAGCGCTGGAACGGGTGGGCGGTTTCGACGAACGTTATCGCCGGCCGTGGCGCGAGGATTCGGACCTGCAGTTCGCATTGATCGAGGGCGGCCTGCACGTCGTGCATGCGCCCGCGGCACTGGTGCTGCATCCGGTACGCGCGGCGCCCTGGGGCGTGAGCGCGAAGATCCAGCAAAACGTGATGTTCGATGCGCTGCTGTTCAAGAAGCATCCGCTGCTCTACCGCGAGCGCATCGCCGCCGGCCCGCCCTGGCGCTATTACTTCGCCGTCGCGGCGCTGGCGCTCGGGGTCGGCGGCCTGCTCACGGGCCGGCACGCGCTCGCGCACGCGGCGGGCGGCACCTGGCTGGCATGGACGCTCGGCTTCGCCGCCTACCGCCTGCGCCACACCTCGCGCGATCCTCGGCATGTGGCGGAAATGCTCTACACCTCCGCTCTCATTCCGCCGCTGGCGGTGTACTGGCGCGTCGCCGGCGCGCTGCGCTTCAAGGTGGCGTTCTTATGAGCGCGCAGACGGCCTTGCAAAACGTGTCCGCTGAAGCGCCGCTGCCGCGTTTCGTACAGATCGAGCCGGTGGGGCAATGCAATCTGCGCTGCGCGATGTGCGCGATCCAGTACCGCGCCGACGTGCCGGCCGACGGCGCGCCGGCGCAGCTTCCCTTCGACGACTACGTGCGCCTGCTCGAACAGTTCGAACCCGTCGAGGAACTGCATCTGCAGGGCCTGGGCGAACCGCTCATGCATCCGCGCTTTTTCGACATGGTGCGGCACGCGAGCGAACGCGGCATCAAGGTCTCCACCAACAGCAACCTCACCCTGCTCACCGAGGCGCGCGCGCAGGAATGCGTGACGAGCGGGCTGCACAGTCTGCACGTTTCGCTGGACGGCGCCAGTGCGGCGACCTACGAGTCGATCCGTCACGGCGCTTCCTTCGCCAAGGTGGTGCGCAATCTCGCCCGCATCGTCGAAGCCAGGCAGCGGGCACAGAGCGCGACGCCGCATCTGCGCATCGTCACGGTGGCGATGCGCAGAAACCTGCACGAGCTCGCCGACATCGTCGCGCTCGCTTTCGCGCACGGCGTGGATTCCGTTTTCGTGCAGCACCTCAGCCACGATTTCGGCGAAAGCGCGCTGACCACGCCCTACCTGCCCATGCGCCGCTTCGTGCGGCGGGAAAGCCTGCTCGCCGAAGACCGCGAGCGCGTCTCGGCAGCCTTCGCCGAAGCGCGCACGCGCGCTGTCACGCTCGGCGTGCAACTGCGTCTGCCGCCGCTCGACCGCGAACCGCGCGGTCCCGTCGCCTGCGGCTGCGACTGGCCCCGGCGCGGCGCCTATCTCACCTGGCGCGGCGAGGCGCTGCCCTGCTGCATGGTGAGCACGCCCGAACGCTTCCGGCTCGGCAACATGCTCGAGCGCGGCGTGCACGAGGTCTGGAACGGCGAGCCGTATCGGGCCTTGCGCGAAGCGCTGGCTTCGGCCGGGCCCCCGCA
>QGUL01000497.1 GCA_003242425.1 Pseudomonadota bacterium
AATCGCACAGGTCTCAATTGCATAGAAGCACTCCGGATTCGTGAAGACGCTTTCGGCCCGCGCGTTCGCCACAGCACCCGAAGAACGGACTACTGCGCCGCTTCTTTCAGCGGACGGATCAGCAACCCGCTCGTCGAAACACGCAGCTCGAACTGCCCCGCCTCGCTGACCGGCACGAAGGAAGCCGAGCCGTATTCGGCGTCGAGCAGCGGTTCGAGGAAGCTGTAACGGCGGCGCAGCTCGAAGAGGTCGACGGGTTTATCGGCGCGGAGCGCATAGAGGCTGCGTTCGGCGTTGCGTTCTTCTTCCAGCGCGGCGTAGCGTCCGCCTACCCTGTCGAGTTCGTAAGCGGTGTGCAGGCCCATGAAGTTGGCGACGGGCTTCCACTTGAGGATGTGCGCATCCACATAGATCGCGTCGCCGGCGATCTCGTAGGTGCGCGTGGCGCCGTCGGGAAAATGGAAGGTGGCGGTGAAGCGCTTCGGCGCGACGGGCTGCACGTCGATGCGCGCCGCGACTTCTTCGTGCGTCAGCGCGCGATAACCCTGAATGCCGATCGCGAGCGTGCCGAGCAGCAGGCCGAGCGCAAGAAGCAGGGCGGCGGCGAGCCCGCGCACGATGACGCGGAAGGGCTTGAGGCGCACGAGCGCAACCAGCGCCGCGAGGAAGAGCGGCGCCCCCAGCGCGCCGAAGATCACGCCCGAGAGGAAGAAAGGCGAGACGATCAGCGCGTCGAGGTCCACGGCCTCAGTCCTCGCTTTGCATGGCCACGAGGGTCTGCCTTCCCCACCATTCGCCGCCTGGTTCGACCGTAACGGGATTGCGCGCTGCGGCCGCTTCGATGCAGAGCATGCGGCGGAAGGCGGTGGGCGCCATGTCGCTCAAGGTTTTAGTGAGGTGCTCCCAGGGGTTCCACACCACCACGTCCGGGAAACCGCCGTCGTTGTTGATGCCGACGCTGCGCTTGCCGTCGCGCAGCAGGAGCGGCCGCTTCACGTCGTGATAGACGCGGTCCACTTCGTCGTCCACGCGCAGATCGGGTTTGTTGTCCTGCTTGATGGCGTCGCCGTCGGCCGCGTCGCGGTATTCGTGGCCGTACAAGCCTTCGAGCACCGCTTCCTCGACTTCACGCACGCGCAGATAGCTGTGCAGTGCAGCGGTGAAGGTGAACGGGGCGTCGCCGGTGTTGAGCACGCCGAGCTCGACGTCGAGCCGGTCGCCGGAGACCAGCAGCGTCAGCTCCGCCTTGAAGGCGTACGGCCACAGCTTGCGCGTCTCCTCGTCGTCGTCGAGCTCCAGCGTGACCATGGCGTGATCGTCGTCGCTTTGTTGTTGCGCCAGGCGCCACACGCGCGTGCGGACGAACCCGTGCTTGGGCAGGCTGCCCAGTTGCGAAAACTGCGGAAAGCACACCGGAATGCCGCCGCGGATGGGCGAACGGCCGTCGAAGCGCGCGAGCTCGCTGAGGAACAGCCGTTCGTCGCCGCCCGCGGGCACCCACGACAGCACCTGGGCGCCGTAGAGGGACACGATCGCGCTGGCGCCGTCGGCCGTGCGCAGTTGCAGCGCGTCGAGCCCCTGGAACTTCACCGATTGGATACTCATGCTCACCTCTGATGCGGGTGCCAATGGTGGCACGACACGCGGCGGGTGACCACCGGA
>QGUL01000130.1 GCA_003242425.1 Pseudomonadota bacterium
CACGGGGGCGGGCGGACAGCAAACCCCCCCCGCCCAAAACCCCCGCGCGGCCCGCCAGCCGGGGGGGGGGCCGCCCACGCCGCCCACGCCGCCCAGGAACAGCCCTTCGCCCAGAAAGCGCCGCAGGATCTGCCGCCGCGTCGCGCCCAGCGCGAGCGTGGTGCCGATTTCGCCGGTGCGTTCCAGCACGCTCATGGTGAGGGTGTTGGAAATGCTGAGCACGATGATGACGGCGATGATGAGCTTCACCACGCCCACCTGTTTGGAGAACAGCGCCACCGTCTTGTTGTAGAAGTCCGCCAGCTCGTACCAGGGAATGAACGCGAGACGTTCGCTGTCGCCGTAGCGTGCGCGCAGCAGGGTCAGCGTTTCGTCGGTGCGGGCGGTGTCGTCGAGGACCACGATCCACACGTGCGCGCCTTCCACGCGCAGCAGCTGCTGCGCCAGCGCGAGCGGCACGCGCAGGGCCGAATCGTCGTAGCTCTTCGCCACCGTGGAAAAGGTGCCGCGCACCGGTCCTTCCACCGCGTTGATGCCGCCGGAGGCGGTGTTGACCACCAGCACGACGTTGTCGCCGATCGCGGCACCGAGATTGCGCGCCAGTCCGTGGCCGAGCACCATACCTGCGCTTTCGTCCGCGGCGAGGTCGCGCCCGGCCGTGAACACCACGCCGCGATCGAAGGCCGTCTCGCGCTCGGGCAGCATGCCCTCGCCGATGAAGGACAAGGTGGTGTCGCCTGCGCTCGCCAGCCCGGAGAAATGCAGGCGCGGGGCCACCGTCACCACGTGCGGCAGCGCTTCGATCGCATCGAGCACCGGCGAGCGCTGCGGCAGCAGATAGGCGAAAGGATCAGCCTGGCCGCGTTCGCGATAGCCTTCCCGGACGACCTGTATGTGCCCCAGGCGCGAACGGATGGTGTCCTCGCGCATGGCCCAGTACACCCATTCCACGAAGCCCGCGGCCTGCATGAGGGCGACGATGCCGAAGGCGATGGAGGCGATGCCCATGAGGCTGCGGCGCCGGTGGCGCAGCACGTTACGCAAGGCGATGTAGAGATCGGTCAGCAAGACGGTCGGCCGGATTTCCAAAAGCAAGTCGTTCGCACCCGGCACGATCCTGGCATCTCGCGGCACGCCGCCCGATTCCGGAGTCCGAGCCCTCGTGAACGCCTTCGATTACGACGCCGCTTTTACGCGCAACATCGGCTGGGTGACGCCGGCCGAACAGCAAAAGCTGCGCCGTGCGCGGGTGGCGATCGCCGGGCTGGGCGGCGTGGGCGGTTTCCATCTCCTGACGCTCGCGCGGCTGGGGATCGGCGCCTTCAATCTGGCCGAGTTCGACCGGTTCGGGCTGGCGAACTTCAACCGCCAGGCCGGCGCGGCCATGTCCACGCTGGGGCGGCCGAAACTCGAGGTGATGGTCGAAATGGCGCGCGACATCAACCCCGAGCTGGACATCCGTATCTTTCCCGAAGGCGTCCAGCCGCACAACGTCGACGACTTCCTGCGTGACGCCGACGTCTATGTGGACGGGCTCGACTTCTTCGCTTTCGAGGCGCGCCGCATGACCTTCGCCGCCTGCGCGCGGCTCGGCGTGCCGGCCACCACCGCGGCACCCATCGGCATGGGCGTTGCGCTGCTCAACTTCCTGCCGGGCGGCATGAGCTTCGAGGAATACTTCCGTCTGGAAGGCCGCTCGGAGGCCGAGATGGCGTTGCGTTTCCTCGCCGGCCTCACGCCTGCCATGCTGCAACGCAGCTATCTCGTGGACCGCAGCCGCGTCGCGCTGGCGCGCGGCGCCGGACCCTCGACGCCCATGGCCTGCCAGCTCTGCGCGGGCGTGGCAGCGACCGAGACGCTCAAGCTCATCCTGCGGCGCGGTGAGGTGGTGAGCGCACCGTACGGCCTGCATTTCGACGCCTACCGCAACAAATACAAAAAAACCTGGCGGCCCTGGGGCAACGCCAATCCGCTGCAGAAACTGCTGATGCGTCTCATCGCGCGTCAGCTTGCGGCCAAGGATTGAACGGTGCTCGACGCGGCGGTGCGACGCGATCTGCTCGAAGCGGCGGTGTGGGCGCCTTCGGCCGAGAACCGCCATGCCTTCCGTTACAGTTTCGAAGGCATGCAGTTGCGTCTGCATCCCGATCCGGCGATCGCGCAGGCGAGCGCGGACCAGCATTACGCCATGTGGCTGTCGATCGGCGCGGCTCTGGAGAACATCGTCGTTGCCGCCAGCGTGCACGGTCTGCGTTGCGAGATCGCGCGCGACCGTCTGTCGGAGCTCGCGGACATCCGCATCGACTTCGTGCATCGGGACGCGGCACCCGACGAGCTCGCGGCCTGTATCGGGCAACGTCACACCAACCGGCGACTGTTCTATCGCGGTCCGCGTCTGAGCGCCGACGAGCGGGCGGCGCTCGAAGCCGCGCTCGCTCCCCTGGGCGGCAACTGGCGGCTGCACTGGTTCGATGACGACGAGACCCGCAAGCCGCTGTGCAGGCTGCTGCGCGAAGCCGAAGCGCACCGTTATGCCAACGCCGAATTGCACCGGGCGATGTTCGCCGGCATCCGCTTCGACGTCGGCTGGCGGCGCAGCGCGGAAGAAGGATTGCCGCCCGCGGCGCTCGGGATCGAGCCGGGCATGCGCGGCGCATTCTCGCTGTTACGCCATTGGCCGCTGGCGCGAGCGCTTGCCCGCGCGGGGTTGCATCACGCTATCGCTGCGCGTGCGAGCGCGTTTCCCGCGCGCCGGGCGCCGCATCTTTGTGTGCTGGCCTCACGCACGGCGCTGGAAAGTGTCGATGCGCTGTTGCGGGCGGGCAGAGCGATGGAGCGCCTCTGGCTTGCCGCCACGCGCCGGGGGCTCGCCGCGCAACCCTTCGCCGCCGCCGTGGCGCTCGCACGCGCCGGGCGCAGCGCGCTCGACGACGCGGCGCGTGCGCGCCTAGTGCGCGCCTGGCGCGAACTGGTGCCCGATGCGCATCCGGTCATGGTGTTCCGTTTCGGCTACGCCGCGCCGCCTGCGGTGCGTGCCGGCCGTCCGCGCGCGAGCGCGCTCGTCTACCGTCATCAGATTTAACAACCTCGTCAACAACTGTCGCGCGCACCGGTTCCGGCGCAGCGCTTGCCGTATATGGCATGCGTCCAGCACACGGAGCGGCAGTTAAACATTGTCAACTTCGCCCATCGGTACAGAGGGCGGAGTTAGTCTCGCGGCTCTACTGTCCGCGCGTGTATGCCGAGCGCGTTCCAGCCCATGTCCAACGGAGTTTCGAATCGGTGTACGGCTCCAGCCGAGAAGACCAACGAACGATCGTCAATTAGGGAGACCGTCGATGTCTGTTGCCGCACAGTTCCGTCATCACATGTTCGCCAGGCTGGGTGCCGCATGTCTCCCCGGCTGCGGCACTGGGATCGGTTATCCGCCGGCGCCGACTTCCGCGGCGACACCGGATTACCGCTATGTCATCGGCCCGGGCGACCAGGTCAGCATCATCGTGTGGCGCAACCCGGAACTTTCGCTCGCCGTGCCGGTGCGCCCGGACGGACTGATCACCACGCCGCTGGTGGAAGACCTGCCCGCCGCGGGCAAGGACCCGACCACGCTCGCGCGCGACATCGAGAAAGCGCTGAGCAAGTACATCCGCGATCCGGTCGTGACGGTCATCGTCACCAACTTCGTCGGTCCCTACAGCGAACAGATCCGCGTCATCGGCGAAGCGGGCAAACCGCAGACGCTGCCCTATCGCCAGAACATGACCCTGCTCGACGTGATGATCGCGGTCGGCGGGCTGACCGATTTCGCCGACGGCAATGCGTCGGTGCTGTTGCGTACTTCGGAAGGCGGCAAGCAGTACACGGTGCGGTTGAAGGATCTGGTCAAACGGGGCGACGTGACGGCCAACGTGGACGTGAAGCCGGGAGACGTGCTGATCATTCCGCAAAGCTGGTTCTAGCGGAACGGCGGCGCTCGGCGGATGACGAGGAAGCGTCGAACGGCCGCCGGCCCGGCGCGGTGATTGAGACGTTCTGCTGAGGTGGTGATTCATGGACGAGTTGCTGCAACAACTGATGACGTACCTGCGCGGCATGTGGCGGCGCCGCTGGCCGGGGCTCGCCGTGGCATGGATCGTCGGCATCGCCGGCGCGATCATGCTGTTCAAGATGCCAGACCAGTACGAGGCGAGCGCGCGGGTGTACGTCGATACCCAGTCGGTGCTGAAGCCGCTGATGTCTGGCCTGGCGGTGCAGCCCAACGTCGATCAGCAGATCGCCATCCTGAGCCGCACGCTGATCAGCCGTCCCAACATCGAGAAGCTGATCCGCATGGCGGACCTGGACCACAACATCCAGACCACGCGCCAGAAGGAGCAGCTCATCGATCATCTGATGAAGACGCTGCAGCTCAAAGGCAGCGACCGGCAGAACCTCTACACCATCACCTATCGCCACACCAATCCCGCCGAGGCGAAGCGGGTGGTGCAGGCGCTCCTGTCGATGTTCGTCGAGTCGGGCATCGGCGATAAACGCAAGGGCTCGGACGCCGCACGCCGCTTCATCGACGAACAGATCGCGGTGTACGAGGCCAAGCTGCGCGAAGCCGAGAACCGCGTGAAGGAATTCAAGCTCAAGCACATGGGCATGATGGGTGGCGACGGCAACGCCTACTACCAGCAGATGCAGCGCCTCAACGAAGAGCTCGCGCGCGTCAATCTGGAACTGCGCGCGGCCGAACAGGTGCGCGACTCCTACAAGCGCCAGCTCGACGGCGAGGAGGCCGTCTATCTCCCGGACGGGACCGCGCTCGCGCCGGCCGGTCCGGCTTCCGAACTGGATCTGCGTATCGAAGCGCAGAAGCGCAACCTGGACGAACTGCTGCGGCGCTACACCGAAGCGCATCCCGACGTGCAGTACACCAAACGGCTGATCGCCTCGCTCGAGGAGGAGAAGAAACAGAAGGGCGCTTCGGGTGGCCAGAGCATGGCGGGTTCGGTCGGTTCGCGGCCGCTCAACACCAATCCGGTGTTCCAGCAATTGAAGGTCGCGCTGGCCGAATCCGAGGCGCACATCGCCGCATTGCAGGCGCGCGCCAACGAACTGCAGGCGCGGGTGGAGAAGATGCGTGCCGCGGCGCAGATGCTGCCGGAGGTGGAAGCGCAGTACGCCGCGCTCAACCGCGACTACGACGTGCAGCGGCGCAACTACCAGACGCTGGTGCAGCGGCGCGAATCGGCCACGCTGTCCGGCGAAATGGACGCGGCCGCGGGCCTTGCCGACTTCCGCATCATCGATCCGCCCTCGGTCTCGCCCACGCCCGTGGCGCCGAACCGCCTGCTGATGCTGCCGGCAGTGCTGTTCGTCGCGCTCGGCGCGGGCCTGTTCTTCGCCTTCGTCATCAGCCAGGCGCTGCCGACCTTCCACGATGCCCGCATGCTGCGCGAGGTATCCGGACGTCCGGTGCTCGGCACCGTGTCCCTGTTGACCAATGCCGCGATGAACCGTCAGCGGAGGCGCAACGTCGCGTTGTTCGCGGGCGGCGTGGCGGGTCTGTTCGCCGTGTACGGCGCGGCGATGATGCTGCTGACCGTCGGCGGTCCCCGATTCTGAGAGGTGTCAGATGAGCCTGATCGAAAAAGCGGCCCAGCGGCTGGAGGAACTGAAGCGCACCGGCGTCGCGGTGCCCGACGACGTCGTCGAGGGCACGCCCGCTGCCGCAGGCGACGACAGCGGTCCGGAGTACACGCCGCTCAAGAGCCAGCAGCCGCAAGGCCCGGTGCAGTACAGCCGTGTCGTCGAGGTGGACCTGTCGCGGCTTGCTGCCATGGGCATGGTCACG
>QGUL01000498.1 GCA_003242425.1 Pseudomonadota bacterium
TTCGGGGTTGGAGAGGATGGCTTGCGGTTTTCCGGGGGTGGGGTGGGTGGCGGTTCCATGCACGAACTGGTGAACGAGGAGACCGGCGTGCTGGTGCCTTCGGCGCGCGCGGTCACGCTCGCTGAAGGCATCGCCGCGCTGTTCGAGCGCGATCTCGCGCGTTGCGGTGTGCGCGCGCGTGCGGTGGCGATGTATTACGACTGGGAGAGCGTGTTGCCGGAACTGATGCAGCGTTACCGGCGCCTGCATCCAGGCCTGCATGCGCAAGCGGCGGGCGCGGCATGAAGGCACTCTGCATCGTCCTGCACGACGTGGCCCCCCCCACCTGGGCGGCCGCGCGCGCCATGCGCGCGGCCGTGCGCGCGGTCTGTCCGCACGCGCCCGTCACGCTGCTCGTCGTGCCGAACTACCACGAACGCGGCACCGAAGCGCCCGAGGCCTATTTCGACTGGCTGCGCGCGTGCGTGGCGCAGGGCGACGAGATCGCCTTGCACGGCTACACCCATCTCGACCCGCAGCCGCGCGGCTGGAAGCGACGCCTCTACACGGCGGGGGAAGGCGAGTTCGCGGCGCTCGACCGTGCCGAGGCGACGCGGCGCATCGCCAGCGGGCGCCTGTGGTGCGCGCGTCACGGCCTGGCGGTGCGGGGCTTCGTCGCGCCGGCGTGGCTGCTCGGCCGGGAGAGCTGGGAGGCCCTGAGCGATTTCGAATTCGATTACACCACCACGCTCACGCGTTTCGTCGAGCTGCGCGGCGGTCGCAGCGTGCCGGCGCCGGGCATCGTCTACAGCGCGCGCAGCCGTGCGCGCCGCGTGCTTTCCTGCGGCTGGAACGCGCTGCTCGCGCGCGTCGCGCACGCCGCGCCGCTGGTGCGCGTGGGGCTGCATCCGGTCGATACCTGCCATCCGCAGGTGCTGCATCATGCGCAGGCGCTCGTGCGGCGTCTTGCGCGGCACCGGGAATGCCTCACCAAGCGCCATGTCGCAGCCCGGCTGCGCGGCCGCGCAGCCTGAGCGGACGGCCCGCCGGCATCCAACCCACCAAGGAACCGAAATGAATCAGCGGCCGTCTCAGGCTCCACTCCCCGGACTGCAGGAAGAGCCGTTCCGCCTGCTGGTCGAAAGCGTACGGGACTACGCCATCTTCATGCTCGACCCAGAAGGCCGCGTACAGACCTGGAACCAGGGCGCGGCCCGCATCAAGGGATACGGCGCCGACGAAATCGTCGGCAGGCATTTCTCCTGTTTCTATCCCGCCGAAGCCGTGGCCTGCGGCTGGCCCGAATTCGAATTGCGCGAGGCCGCGGCGAGCGGCCGCTTCGAGGACGAAGGCTGGCGGGTGCGCAAGGACGGCCACCGTTTCTGGGCCAACGTGGTGATCACGGCGCTCTACGACGTGGACGGCAGGCTGCGCGGCTACGCCAAGGTCACGCGCGACCTCACCGAGCGGCGGCGCGCCGAGGCGGCCGAGGAATCGAAGCGGCGCATGACGGAATTCCTCGCCATGCTCGCGCACGAACTGCGCAATCCGCTCGCGCCCTTGCGCAACGCCACCGAGATCCTGCACAGCCGGCCCGAGGATCTCACCACCGTGCGCTGGGCAGCCGTTATGCTGGAGCGGCAGGTGGGGCTGCTGACCAGGTTGGTGGACGACCTGC
>QGUL01000131.1 GCA_003242425.1 Pseudomonadota bacterium
GCCGGCCAGCGCCGCCACGCGCAGGGCGAGCGAGCGAATCATCGTCTACTCCGTGTTGTAGTTGTTGGAGGGTGGAACTTCGTCACGCGGTGCGGCACGATGCCGCGCAAAAAAACCGCGCCGCTGCGGCCGGGGCCGGAGCGGCGGAACGATTCTATCGACGGACGTGACGAGCGCCCGCTAAAAAAGCCTTATGCGGGCATTAGCGCGGGAACGGACAAAGCGCAGCCTGCGACTGCACGCGCGCGACGCCTGAACGCTAGCGTTGCGCTTCCTCCAAGGCGCGCTGAATGCGCGCGCCGACGCTTTCGAGCGTGCGGATGCCTTCTTCGATGCTGCGCGCCGCTTCCTCGAAGTCGCGGTAGACGGATTCGTCCTCGGGCGGATTGCGATCCTCGACCGGCGCGGGCGGCTGCCGCCCCCCTTCCTCGGCGTCCTCGCCGCCCCAGCGGCGCAGCGTGCGGTTGAGGCTGTCCCACCAGTCGCGGAAGATGTTCTCGCCGCGCGGGCGCGGAAACTCGGCCGACTCGTCGAGCAGGCCGGCGCGGAAGGCGCGGCGGTAGAAATCGCCGACGATGAGCAGCGCGTTGTTGCCGCCCTGCCCCCAGTAGGCGCTGCGCATGTGCACGCGCGGATCGTTGAAGCCCACCCATGCGCCGGCCACCAGTTGCGGATGCATGAGGATGAACCAGCCGTCGGCGTTGCTCTGCGTCGTCCCTGTCTTGCCCGCCACGTCGGCATCGATGCCGAAGCGCGTACGGACGCCGCGGCCGGTGCCTTCGTCGATCGCCGCGCGCAGCATGTCGATGAGCTCGATCGCCGTCTCTTCCTTCATCACCGCCTGGTGCTCGCGGCCGAATTCCTCCAGCACGTTGCCGTGGCGGTCGGTGATGCGCCAGACCATCCACGGCGCCTTGTAGCGGCCGCGGTCGGCGATGGTGGCGTAGGCCGACACCATTTCCAGCAGGCTCACGGGACTGGTGCCGAGCGCGAGCGACGGCACGGGCTGCAGCGCGCTGTTGCGTACGCCGAGCCGGCGCGCCGTATCGACCACCGCCTCGGCGCCGATTTCGCGGATCACCTGTGCAGTGATGTTGTTCTTGGAATAGATCAGCCCGTCGCGCATGGGCACCGGCTCGCCCGTGGGTTTGCGGGCGTCGGCCGGCCGCCACACGCTGCCGTCGGGCATGGGGATTTCGACTCTCAAGTCCGGGAAGGTGCGGCGCCCGTCGATGCCGCGCTCCAGGGCCGCGGCATAAACGAAAGCCTTGAATGTGGAGCCCGGCTGGCGCTGCGCGGCGTTGACGTGGTCGTATTGGTCGAGGCCGAAGTCGCGGCTGCCCACCCAGGCACGCACCGCGCCGGACTGCGGTTCGATGGCGACGAAACCCGCCTGCAGACGCGTCTTCTCCGCGCGCAGCTTCTTCAGGAAGCTGCCGTCCTCGCGCAGGCGCGCCAGCGCCGCCTCCGGCGCTTCGCCAGAAGCGACGGCCTTGCGGTATTCCTCGCTCGCGACGATGAACTGCTCGAGCAGGTCGGCGCGGCTGCGCCAGAAGTAGTCGAAGGGCTGGACGCGCTTGGCGAGCGCCACATAGTGGCGCGGATCGGTGGCGCGCAAGCTGTTCTTGGGCGCCGACCATTCCACGTCCGCGACGGCCTGCAAGTACGCGGTCTGGCGTTCGACCGCCTCGTTGGCGAGCGCCTGCAGCCTGCGGTCGATGGTGGTGTGCACGCGCAGCCCGTCCGCATAGATGTCGTAGCCGCGTTCCGCCGCCCATTCGGCGAGCCAGTTGCGGATCTGATAGGCGAAATGCGGCGCCGGCCCCAGCGCCTCGGCCGGCGGATTGAAGTCGAGCTTGAGCGGCCGCTTCTGCAGGCGTGCGGCGGTCTGCCCGTCGAGCATCCCGCGTTTCGCCATCTGCGCCAGCACCACGTTGCGCCGCTCGAGCGCGCGCTCCGGATGGATGCGCGGGTTGTAGTAGTAGGTGCCCTTCAACATGCCCACCAGCGTGGCGCTCTCCAGCACGTCCAGTTCCGCGGCCGGTTTGTCGAAATAGGTGTGCGCCGCCATCTCCACACCGTGGGCGTTGTAGAGGAAGGGCACGGTATTCACGTAGAGCTCGAGGATCTGTTCCTTGCTGTAGGCGCGTTCGAGCTTGAAGGCGGTGATCATCTCCTTCAGCTTGCGCGTGACCGAACGCGAACGGCCCAATTCGTCCGGATAGAGGTTGCGCGCGAGCTGCTGCGTGATGGTAGAACCGCCCTGCATATCGCCGCGCAGGGTGTGCACGACGGAAGCGAGCGTGCGCCGCCAGTCGATGCCGCGGTGCTCGTAGAAACGATGGTCCTCGGTGGCGATCAGCGCTCGGACGAAATGCGGCGCGACTTTGTCGAGGCTTACCCAGTTGCGGTTGACGCGCCGGTAGGCGGTGAGTACCGAGCCGTCGGTGGCGAGCAGCAGCGACGGTTCTTCGGTGCTGCCCTTGTAGGCGTTGGACACATCGGGCGTGAGGGGGATGAGCAGCAGGACGTAGACGATGCACAACGCCGCGCACGCCGCCCCCAGCCGGAGAAGTCCCTTGCCCGCCGCGCGCAGGCGTGCCGCGAAGGACATGCCGCCGGCAAAGGCGATGCGCCAGGGTTCGACAAATGCGGCGAATAAGGACTTGTGTTTCAAGGCGTCCGTGAAGCCAGACGGGAGCTTTGGATTCTATCGGCGAACCCGGGCCGAAACCGGGCCGGAATCAGGCAGCGAACGGCAAAGTCCGTCGGGCAACGACGACAGATGTTAAGAACGCCGGGGTACGGCCCCAAACAAAAAGGGCGCTTGCCGGAAGCGCCCTTCGAAGTCGGATTCCAATAGCTTCACTTCGATTCTGAATCTCCTGCCGGGTTCTTGGGTGCCATGCGGCCCGCACGGGTCCAGACCGAATCCGTGCTCTCGGAACTCGAACCGCTTGCGGATTCGCCGGCCGAGCCTGATGCCGCGGGCGCTTCGCTCGCCGTACTGCCGGAGGAGCCGGAAGAGCCCGTCGCGGCGGCCGGCGGCGCGCTGGAACTGCCCGTATTGGTCTCCTTCTCGCCGCAGCCTACCAGCGCAAGCACGGCCAATGCCATAATGGCCAAGATTCTCTGCATGGATGTCTCCTTTTCCTGGGGAAATCGTACTGCCCTTTAACCAGCGCCACGACCACCAGCAAGAAGAACCATGAAGCTGCTCAGCTCTCTAGCGATCGCAACGCTAGCCCTCCTTACAGCCAGTACAGCATACGGCTTCGAGGATGGGACCGCAATAAAAGTAAAGACCATCCTGAAGACCACCACGACCTGGGAAGGCAAACCCATCGTCTATCCGCAGGGTCAGGCCGAGATCACCGGCCTGACGATCGAACTGGCCCCGGGCGGCGAGACGGGCTGGCATGCCCATCCCGTCCCTTCCTTCGGCATGATCCTGGAGGGCACCCTGGCCGTGACGTTGAAGGACGGCCGCACTCGCGTCTTCCAAGCCGGCGATTCGGTGGCCGAGGTGATCGGCACCCTGCACAACGGCCGCAACGTCGGGGAAGGGCCGGTGAAGCTGCTGGTGTTCTACGCCGGCAGCGTCGATACGCCCCTCACCGTCAAAGCGCCGGCCGAAAGCCAGGACAAGCGCTGATGGGCCTGCGCAAGCTGCTCGGCGTGGCGCTGATCGCAGCAGGCGTACTGGGTCTGGTCTACGGCGGTTTCAGCTATACCAAGGAAAAGCACGGCGCCAGGATCGGTCCCTTCGAACTCTCCATCGCGGAGAAGGAACGGGTCAACGTGCCGGTCTGGGCGGGCGTGGGCGCGATCGCCGTCGGGGTCGTGCTGCTGCTCGCCGGCCCCAGACGCTAGACGCTCAAGGCCGCAACACCACCTTGATGCATTCCTCGCGCTTGTCGCGGAACAGCCGGTACGCTTCCGGCGCTTCGTCGAGCGCCATGCGATGGGTAACGATGAAGCCGGGATCGATCTCGCCGTTCCGGATGTGTTCGAGCAGCGGCTGCATGTAGCGGTGCACGTGCGTCTGGCCGGTCTTGATGGTAAGCGCCTTGTTCACTAGCGCGCCCATCGGCAGTTTGTCCACGAAACCGCCGTACACGCCCGGAACGGAAACGGTGCCGCCCTTGCGGCAGGCCATGATCGCTTCGCGCAGCACGATCGGGCGGTCGTTCTCCATCATCATCATCGCCTGCTTGACACGATCATAGGCATGCAGCCCGTCGTGGGCATGCGCTTCGAGCCCCACCGCGTCGATGCAGCGATCCGGACCGAGTCCGCCGGTCAGCGCCATGAGCGCTTCGTAGACCTCCGTCTCTTCGTAGTTGAGGGTTTCGGCGCCGCTGTGCGAGGCCGCAAGCCGCAGCCGCTCCGGGAAGCGGTCGATGGCAATCACCCGCTCCGCCCCGAGTAAAAATGCGCTGGCGATGGCGAACTGCCCCACCGGACCGCAGCCCCATACCGCCACGGTGTCGCCCGGTTCGATGTCGCACTGCTCGGCCGCCATGTAGCCGGTGGGAAAGATGTCGGACAGGAACAGCACCTGTTCGTCCGACAGCCCGTTTTCGGGAATCCTGAGCGGCCCCACGTCGGCGAAAGGCACCCGCACGTACTCCGCCTGCCCGCCGGCGAATCCGCCGAGCAGATGCGAATAGCCGTAGATGCCGCAAGGCGAGTGGCCCCACATCTTCTCGGCCATCCAGGCGTTGGGATTGGAGTTCTCGCACAGCGAGTAGAGCTGCTTCTCGCAGAAGAAGCAGACGCCGCAGGCGATGGGAAAGGGCACCACGACCCGGTCGCCCACCTTGAGCTTGCGCACCGCGGGGCCGACCTCCACCACCTCGCCCATGAATTCGTGGCCGAGGATGTCGCCCTTCATCATCGCTGGCACGAAGCCGTCGTACAGATGCAGGTCCGAGCCGCAGATGGCGGTGGCGGTGACGCGCACGATGGCATCGCCCTCGTTGATGAGCCGGGGATCGGGTACGCGCTCCACGCGCACGTCGTGTTTGCCGTACCAGCAGGTGGCTTTCATGCGGCTCTCCTCAAGATCGCCTCGCGAACCGCGGCTCAGGCCCGGCTCGTGTCGATGCGGTTCGTGCCTTCGCTGCGCTGGGCGCCGGCTGGTTGGCCGCGCGTGGAAATGATCTCGCCCACTTCCACCAGTTGCTTGAGCCGCCGCAAGGCGTCGGTGACATAGCGCTCCGGCGCCTGGCCGGTGATGCGCGCCAGCGCCGCGCCCAGGGCGCCTGCGGGCGGCACGTATTCCAGATGCACCGAGACCACGGTGCCGCGCCCGCCCGGCGCTTCGCGAAAGCGCACGCTGCCGAAATGCGTGAGCGCGCTGCCGTGGGCGGCGCGCCAGGCGATTTCCTGACCCGGTTCGTCGCGGGTGATTTCCGATTCCCATACCGCTTCGCGTCCCTGCGCGCCCTGCATGTGCCAGCGCGAGCGCAGCGCATCGAGTTGTTCCACGCGCGTGACGCGCGGCGCGAACCGGGGCAGGTTGTCCAGATCACGCCAATAGCGATAGAGCGTGTCGCGGTCCGCCCTGATGGTGATCGCCTGATCGAGCACGATGGTTTCGCCGGCCGCGCGCTCCGTGGGCTCGCGGTTCACGCGTATGCCGAGCGGGCGGAACATCGGGTTGTAGCCCGTGTAGGCCTGATAGAGCAGCCAGCCGCCCAGGCCCGCCGCGCTGCCGCCGATCCAGTTCCGCCTGCGCAGGCCCCAGCCGAGCAGGGCCAGTCCCCCCCCCCAAAGCCCCACGGGGGCGATCTCCTGGAAATTAACCTTTGTT
>QGUL01000499.1 GCA_003242425.1 Pseudomonadota bacterium
GGAAAAGAGATCTTGGTACGTCTTCGGGGGTTGGAAATGTGGATAAAAAACAGGGCGGCCGGGAAGCGGCCCAGGCGCTGGGGCCGTTCGCGCGCGAGCGCTGGTTGCGCGCCACGAAAGAGAGACTGCGACCGGTCACGGTTGCCGGCGGTCCCTGGCCGCCGGAAATCGCGCCGCAGCTCAGCGACGTGCGTGTCGGCCTGGCATGCACCTCGCCGCCGAGCGACGGTCGCGACGCCGTCCGCCAGGTGGAGCGGCTCTACCTGGACATGATCGCCCGCGCGCAGCGCTACATCTACATCGAAAACCAGTATTTCACGTCGCACGCCATCGGCGAGGCGCTCGCCGCGCGGCTGCGCGAAGGCCGCGGACCGGAGATCATGCTCGTCACCCGCCTGCTCAGTCACGGCTGGCTGGAGGAGATGACGATGCACGTGCTGCGCACGCGGCTGATCCGCGAGCTCCGCGCCGCGGACAGGCACGGGCGCTTCCGCGCCTATTACCCGCACGTGGAAGGACTGGAGGCCGGCACCTGCATCGACATGCACTCGAAGCTGATGATCGTGGACGACGAATGGCTGCGCATCGGCTCCTCCAATCTGAGCAACCGCTCCATGGGCGTGGACAGCGAGTGCGACGCGGTGATCGAAGCCGAAGGCCGGGCCGAAGTGCGCACGGTCATCCGCGGTTTTCGCGACGCGCTGCTCGCCGAACACCTCGGCACGAGCCCCGACGATGTCGCGCGTACGATCGAAGCACGCGGCTCGACGGCCGCCGCCATCGACGCCCAGGGCTCGGAACGGCGCCGCCTGAAACCGCTGGAAGAGAAACTGCCGGAGTGGTCGGATACCGTGATGGACATGGCGGCCATCGCCGACATGGAGAAACCGGTCTCGCTCGAGAGCCTGATCGACCAGTTCTCGCCGGACGTGGAGGCCATTCCGCGCCTCAGTTGGATCAGGCTCGGCGCCGCGGCCGTCGCGATCGCGGCGCTGGCATTGGTCTGGCGCCATACGCCGCTTGCCGAGGTCTTCACAGCCGAGAACATCACCGCCTGGGCACAGGACTTCGCCGGGCGCTGGTGGGCGCCGCTGGTGATCCTGTTCGCCTATACGCCCGGCAGCGTCGTGATGTTCCCCCGTCCGCTCATCACGCTCGCCGCCGTCGTCGCCTTCGGTCCCTGGCTGGGTTTCGTCTACTCGATGGGCGGCATCCTCATCGCGGCCGTCGCCGCGTACTTCGCCGGCAGGAAGATGAACCGCGACACGGTGCGACGCGTGGCCGGCGAACGCCTGAACCGCCTGATGAACATCCTGCGCATGCGCGGTCTGCTCGCCATGACGGCGCTGCGGCTCGTGCCGCTCGCGCCCTTCGCGGTGGAAAGCCTGCTGGCGGGCGCCATCCGCATCCGGCTGTTCGACTTCACAGTGGGCACTTTCCTCGGCATGCTGCCCGGCGTGCTGGCCGCCACCGTGTTCGGCGACCAGCTCGAAGCGGCGCTCACCGATCCTGCGCAAGTGAACTACCCGCTGCTCGCCGCCGTCGTGGTGCTGCTCGCCGGCGCTTCCTTCTTCGTCCGGCGCTGGTTCCTGAAAATCGAGCGCCAGCAGATCAGCGCCGCGCACAACAGGCGGATCAAAGCCCAGGGCGC
>QGUL01000500.1 GCA_003242425.1 Pseudomonadota bacterium
GGCTCGACCGCTCGCCTCATCGCGAGACGGCCGAGGCGCTGTTCATGACCTCGGGCTATGTCTACGGCTCGGCCGAGGAGGCCGAGGATTCCTTCGCCACGGGCGGCAAACCGCGCTTCGTCTACTCGCGCTACGGCAATCCGACCGTCGCCATGTTCGAGGAACGCCTGCGCCTGCTCGAGGGTGCGGAGGCCTGCCGCGCCACATCGAGCGGCATGGCCGCGGTCTTCGCCGCCCTGATGAGCCAGGTCCGCGCCGGCGACCGTGTCGTGGCGAGCCGCGCCCTGTTCGGTTCGTGCCACTACATCGTTGCCGAACTTCTGCCGCGCTACGGCGTCGAGACCATGTTCGTCGACGGTGCCGATCTCGATCAATGGGCGCGCGCACTCGACCGGCCGACCCGCCTCGTGTTCCTCGAGACGCCCTCGAACCCGATGCTCGAGATCATCGACCTCGGCGAGGTGGCGCGGCTCGCGCATGCGGTGGGGGCGCGCGTCGTCGTCGACAACGTGTTCGCGACGCCGCTGCTGCAGCGGCCGCTTGAGTTCGGCGCCGATATCGTCGTGTATTCGGCGACAAAGCACATCGACGGCCAGGGGCGCAGCCTGGGCGGCGCGATCCTGGGCTCGCGGGCCTTCGTCGAGAACGAGCTGCAGCCCTTCCTGCGCCATACCGGTCCGGCGTTGAGCCCGTTCAACGCCTGGCTTCTGCTGAAAGGACTGGAGACGCTCGAGATCCGGCTCGAGGCGCAGTGCCGCACGGCGCTCGCGCTCGCCAAGTTCCTTTCCGGCCACAAGGCGGTCGCGCGCGTCCTCTATCCGTCATTGCCGTCGCATCCGCAGGCGGCCCTTGCGGCACGGCAGATGCGCGCCGGGGGCACGGTCGTGACCTTCAGTCTCAAGGGCGGCAAGGAAGCGGCGTTCACGTGCCTGAACGCGCTGCGCATCATCGACATCTCGAACAATCTGGGCGACGCCAAGAGTCTGGCGTGTCATCCCGCAACGACGACGCATCAGCGCATCGGGCCTCAGGAGCGCGCACGGCTCGGCATCGATGATGGGACGATCCGCCTCTCCGTCGGCCTCGAGGATCCCGCCGATCTCGAAGAGGATCTGGCGCAGGCGCTGAGCAGGCTATAGCGCCGCGAAATCGGTTTGTCTGTTCGCCGAATTCGTCCGTTCGTCGCAAATCTGGTCCGGCTGCGGCACCAGAATGCCCCGATTTTGCCCAGATGCAGCCGCACTTCACGGCAAAGCTTGGCCGTTACCGGACAGATAGCGGTGTTCGGGAGCATCTAGCGGTACTCGGGAACCGAGAAAGCGCTGGGGCGTTTCAACAGCTTAGCCGTGATCCTCGCGGCGACGGAGACAAGAGAAGTTGAAAAGGATCCCGTGATGAAAAAGACGATATCCATTGCCGCCATCGCCGGCTGCTTGGTGCTTGGGGCGTGCGCGAGCGAACGCGCGCAGACCCCGCAGGCGCAGGCCGGTACGGAGTTCACACGTGCGCTCGCGCAGGAATACTACGCCTACGCCGATCAGCAGCGCCTTCAGGCCTGGGATTACGGCGCATCGAACTACTTCCGGCGTAAGGCGGATCGGGTGGCGCAGGGCGAGGCGCTGCCGCCCGAAACGCCGGGGCAGGGCTGGAG
>QGUL01000132.1 GCA_003242425.1 Pseudomonadota bacterium
TGCTTGAGGTCGTAGAGCGCTTCGATGTGGTCGCGCCCCGCCTGGCCGGAGAAGATGCGGTCCTCGATGCCTTCCAGCTCGGTCTGCAGCATTTCCAGCACCGGGAAGTAGCGGTCCACCACCGCGTCCATGAGCGCGTAGAGCACGTAGGGCGGACCGTGGCGCAGCAGTTCCGGTTCGCGTTCGCAGCGCGCACGCACGTCGGCGAAGCCGCGCTGCGCCCGGCTGCGGACCGACAGCACATAGTTGCGGCCGACGAAGATCGCCACTTCGCCGCGCACCATTTCGCCGCCGACGAGTTCCAGGGTGTGCAGTACCACGAACAGCGAATCGCCGTATTCGTCGATCTTGGGGCGCTGGTGGCCGTGGTCGGCGTCCTCCACTGCGAGCGGATGCAGATCGAACTGCGCGCTGAGCTGCTGGAGCTCGGCCGGCGAGGGCTCCCTGACCGCCACCCACACGAAGGCGTCGTTGGCCTGCAGATACTCCGCGATGCGCTCGACCGGCACGTCGGCGATCTTGTCCCCGTTCTTGTACGCGACGCAGTTCACCAGCATGGGAAGTCCTCCTTCTGCGCCGCACTGTAACCGTCCGGCCGGCGCACGCCAAGCCGAGCCGGGAACCCGGGGTACCGGCTGGTAGAATCGGAACATCGCAGCCGGCACAGCCTGGCCGCGCGATACAAATCCGGCCGAGGTGCCGTCGTGGTGACGAGATAGTGTGAGTCGATGAAAGTCTTCGGTTTCGCAGGCTGGTCGGGCAGCGGCAAGACCACGCTGATCGAACAGCTCATTCCCCGTTTCGTGATGCAGGGGCTCAAGGTATCCCTGATCAAGCACGCGCATCACAATTTCGACGTCGATCAGCCGGGCAAGGATTCCTGGCGCCACCGCGAGGCGGGCTGTCAGGAGGTGCTGGTCACTTCGGCGCGCCGCTGGGTGCTGATGCACGAGTTGCGCGGGGCGGAGGAACCCGGCCTGGACGAGCAGCTCGCGCGGCTGTCGCCCTGCGATCTCGTGCTGGTGGAGGGCTTCAAACGCCATCCCATCCCGAAGCTGGAGATCTGGCGCAAGGACAACGACAAGCCCCTGCTGCATCCCGAGGACCCGCACATCGTCGCCGTGGCGACCGACGTCCCGGTCGAAACCAAGCTGCCGCGTTTCGATCTCAACGATTACGATGCCGTCGTGGCGTTCATCCTCGACCACGTCGGCCTGAAGAAGTAGGAGGTGCCATGCAGGCGAAAACCGGCGGGATGCTGTCCGTGGACGAGGCGCTGGAGGTGCTGCTGGTCGGCGCACAACCGGTGACCGAAACGGAAGAGGTGTCCACGCTCCACGCCACCGGCCGGGTGTTGGCCGCGGATCAGCGCTCCGGGCTAGACGTGCCGCCGCTCGACAACAGCGCCATGGACGGCTACGCCGTGCGCGTCGAGGATTGCAAGGGCGGAGCGAGCCTGCGCATCGCGCAGCGCATCGCCGCGGGCGACGTCGGCCGGCCGCTGGAACCGGGCACCGCGGCGCGCATCTTCACCGGCGCACCCGTGCCGCCCGGCGCGGACGCCGTCGTCATGCAGGAGTTCTGCACCGTCGAGGGCGAGACGGTGAGAATCGAAGAGAAACCGGAGCCGGGCCAATGGATCCGCCGCGTGGGCGAGGACATCCGCGCCGGCAGCGTCATTCTGCAGGCCGGCCGCAAGCTGCTGCCGCAGGACGTGGGACTGGCCGCCTCCGTCGGCCTGGCGAGCCTGCCGGTCTACCGGCGCTTGAAAGTCGCGGTGTTCTGCACCGGCGACGAACTGGTGATGCCGGGCGAGCCGCTGCCCGAAGGCGCGATCTACAACTCCAACCGCTACACGCTCTCCGGGCTGTTGCAGCTCATGGGCTGTGAAGTCGTCGATCTCGGCATCGTGCCCGACACGCTGGAAGCCACGCGCGCCGCCTTCCGCGAGGCCGCGCAGGGTACCGATCTCATCATCACCAGCGGCGGCATGTCGGTGGGCGAGGAGGACCACGTCAAACCGGCGGTGGAGGCCGAAGGCCGGCTCGACATGTGGCGCATCGCCATGAAGCCGGGCAAGCCGCTCGCTTTCGGTCGCGTGGGCGACACGCCCTTCATCGGGCTGCCGGGCAACCCGGTGTCGGTGCTGATCACTTTCATGATTTTCGTGCGCCCGTTCATCCTCAAGCGGCAGGGCGCGACGCAGCTCGCGCCGCGCAGCTATGCGATGCGCGCCGATTTCGAATGGCGCCAGCCGGACGTGCGGCGCGAATTCCTGCGCGCGCGCATCAACGGCGCCGGCGGACTGGACATCTATCCGAACCAGAGTTCGGCGGTCCTCACCTCCGCCGTATGGGGCGACGGTCTCATCGACGTCGCGCCGCGCCAGCCGATCTGGCAGGGGCAGACGGTGCGTTTCCTGCCTTTCTCCGAACTGCTGTACTGAGGCGCTGGGATGGTCAGACTGTTGTTTTTTGCACGCTTGCGCGAAGAGCTCGGCACCGCCGGCGAGGACATCCACCTGCCGGAGCACGTGAACACCGTGAAAGCGCTGCGCCGCCATCTCATGGCGCGCGGCGAAGCCTGGAAGGAGGCGCTCGGACCGAACAAGGTGCTGCGCGTGTCGGTCAACCATGAAATGGCGCAGGACGACACGCCGGTGCGCGCGGGCGACGAGGTGGCGTTCTTCCCGCCGGTGACGGGCGGCTGATATGAAGATACGCGTTCAGACCGAAAACTTCGACATTGCGACCGAAATCGCGGCGCTGCGCGAAGGGCGTCCGCAGATCGGCGCCGTGGCGAGCTTCATCGGCGTGGTGCGCGACCTCAACGAAGGCGATCGCGTCTCCACCATGACGCTGGAGCACTATCCCGGCATGACCGAGAAGGCGCTCGCCGCCATCGTCGAGGAAGCGAAGCGGCGCTGGGACATCATCGACGTCACGGTAATTCATCGCGTGGGCGAGCTCAAGCCGCAGGACCAGATCGTGCTCGTCGCGGTGGCGGGCGAGCATCGCGGCGAAGCCTTCGCCGCCTGCGAATTCATCATGGATTACCTCAAGACACGCGCGCCCTTCTGGAAGAAGGAACGTACCCCCGAAGGCGAGCGCTGGGTGGAAGCGCGCGAATCCGACGACCGCGCCGCCGAGCGCTGGCAGAAAGGCGAGTCGAAGTGACCGCTGGGGCGCTCGCTGCCGTGGCGGTCGGCGCGGTGCTCGGCGCCTGGTTGCGCTGGGCGCTGGGCATCCGGTTCAACGGCGTGCTCGCGCACCTGCCGCTCGGCACATTGATCGCCAACGCCGTGGGCGGCTATCTGGTCGGCATCGCCGTGGCCTGGTTCGCGCAGCATCCGGACGCCTCGCCGGAACTGCGGCTCTTCGTCGTCACCGGTTTCCTCGGCGCGCTCACGACCTTCTCGACTTTCAGCGCCGAAGCCGTGGGCCTGCTGATGCGTCAGCAGTACGGCTGGGCGATTGTCCATGTCAGCGCGCATCTCGGCGTGTCGGTGCTTTTGACGATCCTGGGCATCCTGACTGTCAAGACATTGCGGGCCTGAAGGCGCTGGGCTATAAGAGCCTTATGCGCCGCGCCGCGTTCGCACTGTTGCTGTTCGTGCTCGCCTGTCTGCCGTCCGTGCAGGCGCTCGCAGTCATTTCCGCCGACCATTGCGAGCACGGAGTCTCGCTCGAAGAATCCGACAACATACCGCGTTGCGATCATTGTGCGGACGGACACGGTTCCTGTCATCCCGCCGTCCATCCCTTCATCGCCGGCCGCGCCGTGATGCCCGTGTGCGGCGTGGCGTGCGGCGTTCTCGCAGATCGGCTCGTTTCCTTCGTCACCCGTACCTCGGCACCGCCATTGCCACCGCCCATCGCCACCTGAATCTTCCGGCATTCACTGCGTGGCCATTTCGGGAGTAGGCGATGAAAGCGTTGCCAGCCTTGGCCGGCGTGCTGCTGCTTGCGTGCGTGTCTGCGGCGCACGCACGGTTTTTCATTCCCAAGGACACGCTGCTCGTCTTCGGGATGTACGAGCGCGACTCCTACGCGGCCGAAGCCTCATACGGTTTGCGCCGCGATTGGAGCGTGACGGCGGGCTGGCAGCGCGACCGGGCCGACGACGGCGACACGGTGCGCGAGTACACCTACGTCCGCGCGAACTGGCTGCTGCACCGGCGCGGCGAGGGCGGCTGGATCCGTAACCTCTATCTCTTCGGCGGCCCGGCATGGGTTCGCAGCAACGCGCTCGACCACGGCGACGAACCGGGGCTGCAGTTGGGGATATGGGGCGATTACGAGACGCGCCGCGTGTACCTCAAGGCCAGCCTGCAGACCTTTTGGAACGAGGAATTCAGTCAGACGACCCAGACGCTGCAGGCGCTGTGGGCGCCATATGCTGCCGAGTACGGAGGTATCGCGAGCTGGATCGGCGTGCAACTGCAACGCCGTAACGGTCTGTCCGATGCCACGCAGGTCGCCCCCAGGCGCCGCTTTTTCCAGCGCCGGTGGTGGATCGACATCGGCGTCGGCGTGAACAGCGAACACCGCGGCAGCGTGTTCTTCGATGCGATGTATCTTTTCTAGGAGCGGACGATGAGGTCGGTAAAGCGGTTGTTTGCGGTATTGCTTCTATGCGGTTTCAGCGGTGCGGCGCTTGCGGCGAGCACCATCAAACTCGATGTGGAAGGGCTGGTCTGCGCGTTCTGCGGCTCGGCGATCGAGAAGAAGCTGAAAACCCGCGCCGAAGTGCAGGACGTGCTCGTGAGCCTGGAACGGCGCCTCGTCGCCATCGGGCTGAAGCCGGGCGCGGACATCAGCGACGAGGTGCTCAAGGCCGAAATCAACGATGCGGGTTACCGGGTGAAGGCGATCGAGCGCACCGACCAGCCGCTCAGCGACCTGCGTGCCGGACTGGAATCCCGCAAATGAGGGGCGAGGAAGAGTGGGACGCGCGCCTCTACCGCCGCGTCACCTGGCTCAGCCTGTTCACCAGCGGCTCCACGCTCGTGTGCTGCGCGTTGCCGGCGCTGCTGGTGAGCGTCGGCGCCGGCGCGGCGTTGCTCACGCTGACCAGCGCCGTGCCGCAACTGATCTGGCTGTCGGAGCACAAGGCGGCGGTGTTCGGCATCGCCGCCTTGATGCTGCTGGCCGGCGGCTGGCTGCAATGGCATGCGCGCACGCTGCCTTGCCCGGTCGATCAGGGACTGGCGCGGCAATGCATGCTGCAACGGCGAAGATCGCTGCGCCTGTATGTCGTTTCCGTCGTGATCTTCCTGGTCGGCACGTTTTTCGCCTTCGTCGCGCCGCTGCTGTACTGACGGCTGCGCTCAAGTTCCGGCCCGAGAGGCCGATATTGCAGTTGTCTGGTCGTGTCCCGAGAACGAGAAGGAAAAGCGATGGTGCGCGGCGTGAAGCTGGAAATCTACTTCGCCGAAAACACCAAGCACGAACGGGTGGATCTGGAGGACTGGCTTTTCGGCGCAGCGCGCTGGGCCGGGATTTCGGGCGGCGTGATGTACCGTGCGGTGGCGGGCTACGGCCGTCACGGCGAACTGCGCGACGGCGGCCTGTTCGACAAGAGCGCGCCGCCCATGATGGCCTGTTTCGTCACGACCCACGAACGCGCGCAGGCCTTCCTTGACTACCTCGCCAAGGAAAAGCTGCAGCTTTTCTACCCGCTGTCCGAAACGGAATTCGGCATCGTCGGCGAGCGGCCCTCAGTCCCGGGCCGGCAGCCGCAGGCTGGCGGCGAAGGCGAGCAGCAGTAGCACGCACAA
>QGUL01000501.1 GCA_003242425.1 Pseudomonadota bacterium
TTGTTCCTCCGGGGTTTGACGGCGGGGGAGGATAGCCCCGGTTTCCCGGGGGCCCCCGGGTTGGCGCCATCGCCCGCCGGGATGCCGGATTTGAAGGAGGCCAAGAACAGCCCCTGGTTGCCGTACGGATTCTTGAGGTTCTCATGCGAGGAGTGGGCACCGAAACGCCCGCCGATCTCGCAATAATTGCCTCCCAGCTCGTCCAGCGCACTCCTCGGATCGACGTGGTAGTTCGAGATGATGTGCGGCTCCGTCTCCGTGGTGATATCGGCGAAGTACACCATCTGATGGGCTTCGCGGCACTCGTTGGCGGTCGACTCGTTGACGATGGCGACGATGTTCCGCATCGCTCCGCGGGTGAAGTCCTCGAATTCCCGCGGCCTGATGTTCAGCATCGGCAGCGTGGTGTGCGCACCGTGCAACGGGCCGAGCTCCATGCGGGCGATCTCCGGCTCCAGCAGGTTTTCCGGCGTCGGCTCGGGATCGCCGTTCAGCAGTTTCTCCTTGTCGAGGATCTGCAGAACGCCGTTCGACGACGTGCCGTAACCCATGTACACGCGGTTACCCAACGGGATCGCACCATGCAGGGCAGGCAGGGGGTTGTCCGGATTGGGATTGACACCGCCGGGTTCCTGACCCACCAGACCGAAGTTGCGGATGAACACCGGGTTCTCCGGATCGCTCAGATCGAAGATCTGCAGATGACGGTTGGTCTGCCACCCGGGCACGCCGGATACCAGATACGCGATCCCGGTCTCGCACTCCCAGTAGTTCTTGTGCGTGTCAGTCAGGCCGTCTACCACGACCTTCAGCAGGGTCGGGTTCGCCGGATCGGTCACGTTGTAGATCTCGTGCGATCCGCCGCCCGTCGCGCGGAGCAGGTAGTACTCGCCCGGTTTACCCTTGGGCAGGACATCGCCCGAGCAAACCCGCACCATTTGCGCCCCGCCCGCCTCGCCAGCGCCTGCCGGACCGGGAATGTGAGCCAGATACTTCGGGCTCGCCGGATTGGTGACGTCGACAATCGAGGTGCCGTTCGGCTCGACCTGGCCGGTCAACGGGTTGAGTGCCTCGCCGCCATGATGGCCGACGTAGGCGATGAAGCGTCCACCCTGATTCTCGACCCACGGCTGATAGGCGCTGCGGCCTTGCAGGTCGTTGTACCCTACTGCGCGCATGTTATGCCGATCGACCGGCCCCGTGCTTCCCTGCGCCCAGGATGCGGCCGGCAACGCGAACGCGGCGATGACCGCCGTCGCGCAAAGCGACTTCGTTAGTACCAAACGCTTCATTTGAGCCTCCTCGTTGTGGCTGGATTACCCGCTTCCGTCCGGCTTGACGCCAAAGCCGACGCTCGATCACCTGCGGCCTTAAGCCGGGCGATGCCGCGCTTGCGTGCGACTTACACCCCAGGAACGCCGTACCGGACGCCCCGCCAGTGCATAAGTCGCGCCGCCCGTTGGAAACGAAGCGAAAAACGTTGAAAACGTTGAGTAATGAAGCGTGTGTGCGCTCGCGTACAACACCGTCAACTGGATATACGTACACGCCCCGTAAATTCGTGCGACGTGCACAGTCACGAATGCCTGACGGATCTCCTTTCATTGGATAACCCGAAGCCGTTGCTGTCTATGTATTGCG
>QGUL01000502.1 GCA_003242425.1 Pseudomonadota bacterium
CCCCCCCGAGCGGGCTGTGTCCTTTCCCCCCGCCCCGCTCGCCGCGCATTCGGGCGGCGCCCGTCGGGCAGCTTGGCCATGAGCGCGAGGTCCATCCTCGAGGCTTCGTCCACCACCAGCACATCGAGCGGCAGCGGATGCTCTCGGTGATGGCGGAAGCGCGTGCTGCCCGGCACCGCGCCAAGCAGCCGATGCAGCGTCGCCGCCTCCCGCGGCAACTGCGCGTCGATGTGCGGCGGCAGATCCAGTGCGGCACGCGCCGCGCGCAAAGCCTCCTGCAGACGCGCGGCCGCCTTGCCCGTGGGCGCGGCGAGCGCCATGCGCAAGGGCCGCGGCGAGACTTCGGCGAGGATGGCGAGCGCGCGCATCACGGTGGTGGTCTTGCCCGTGCCCGGTCCGCCGGAGATCACCGCGAGCGCACGCGTCACCGCGAGCGCCGCCGCCACTTTCTGCCAGTCCACCTCCTCCTGCTGCTGCGGGAACCAGCGTGACAGGGCGTCGCGCACGGCGGCTTCGTTCACCTCGGGCGCCGCCCGCGTCGCGCGCGCAAGCAGCGCCTCGGCAACCTCGCATTCGTAACGCCAATAACGGTACAGATAGAGCCGCGTGCCTTCGAGGATCAGCGGTTTGTGCGCGCCCGGCCCGCCGATCGCATCGCAACGCGTGAGGACCCTGAGCCACTGCGACAAGGGGGGCGCCTCGATGCCCGATTCGCCCACCACCTCGCCCGCTACGCGCGCGAGATCCACGCACACATGGCCTTCGCGCGTGGCGTGGCTGGCGAGCACCGCCGCCAGCGCCAGCGCGGGCGAAGGCGCACCGCTCGTGCGGCAGATGAATGCGGCGAAATGCACGTCGAGCTCGTCTGCGGTCCCGCTCGCACGCAAGGCGCGCAACAGTGCTTCGATGTCGGCCGTCGTGCGTGCGCTCATACGCATCCCGCCTCACGCGTGAACAGTGCGTCGAGCCGCTCCACGAGCGCGCGTGCCGGGCGCGTCGCATACACCCCGCTTGCAGGACCGCGCTCGGGCTTCATGCCGCGCACGAACAGGTAGTACACGCCGCCGAAATGGCGCTCGTAGTCGTAATCCGGCAGACGCAACTCGAGATAACGGTGCAGCGCCACGGTGTAGAGCAGGTACTGCAGGTCGTAGAAGGATTCGCTCATCGCCGCGGCAAGCTGCGGCAGCGCATAGTCCTCGTAACGCTCGCCGAGCCAGTTGGATTTGTAGTCGGCGATGTAGTAACGACCTTCGAACTCGAACACCAGGTCGACGTAACCCTTCACGAAGCCGCGCGCGGGCGCGAGCACCAGACGGCCGACCGCATCGGGCAGACGGGAACCGGTTTCACGCAGCGATTCGCAAGCCTCGCGTAACGCGGCGATGGAGATCTGTCCCACGGGGAATACGAACGCCATTTCCGCCAGCCGCTGTTGCGGCGCGATGCGTTCCAGCCGCAGGCCGTTCGCGTCGAGCGGCGTCGCCACCACGTCGGCCAGCATGCGCACGAGCGCCGGTTGCCAGCGCGGGTCGTAGGCATGCTCGCGCAAGGTGCGCGCCACGAGGGCCTCCACTTCCGGCCCCGGGGGGGAGGGGAAAGCAAACGGTTCAAACAGGGCGGGGACCACGGGGCG
>QGUL01000503.1 GCA_003242425.1 Pseudomonadota bacterium
CTCGCGCTCGCCCCGGGCCTGTTTGTTGCACCCCGGCCTTGCCCACGGCGCCTTTCATCCCTCCGTCTTTGTGCCCCGCCGCCCCCCCCCGCGCCAGCTTACCCGCAGCATGTCGGCGATGCGGCGGTCCTGGGGCGTGAGGCCGTCGCGGCCGTCGACCAGGAAAATGATGGCGTCGGCCTCGGCGATGGCAGCCTCGGTCTGGCGCGCCATTTCGTACAGGATGCCGTCCTTGGCCACCGGCTCAAGACCGCCGGTATCGACGACGAAATACGGCCGGTCGCCGACGCGGCCGTCACCGTAGTGACGGTCGCGCGTGAGCCCCGGCACGTCGGCCACGAGCGCCTCGCGCGAACGCGTCAGGCGGTTGAACAAGGTCGATTTGCCGACGTTGGGACGACCGACCAGGACGATGGTGGGTTTCACGATCTGCCGCTTGCGCCCCTACTTACTCGGCATGCAGCGCATAGAGCCCGCCCTTGCTCGTCTGGACGAGGAAGCCGCCAGCGATGGGCACCGGCGCGGCGCGGATGGGCGAGCCGTCCGTGGCCTGGCGGGCGACGAAGGCGCCGTCCTCGCGCGCCAGCCAGTGCACATAGCCTTCGACGTCGCCGACCACGATCTCCGGCCCGAGCGCGAGCGGCGCGCTCGGTTCGCGCCCGGCGAGCTTGTCCTGGCGCCAGAGGCTCGCGCCTGAGCGGTTGAAAGCCGTCACGGCGCCGGCGTCCTCGCTCACATAGACATTGCCGTCGCCGACGTCGAGCCCGGCGCTGGAGGAAATGTCGCGCGCCCAGAGCAGGTTGCCGCTGCGTAGATCGAAACAGGCGATGCGCCCCTGGTAGGCGACGGCGCAGGCTTCACGGTCGCCGACCCAGGGCTTGCCGACCACATCGGCCACACGCTCCAGTTCGGTGGTGCCGCGCGGCAGTGCCACCGTGCCTTCCCAGCGCAGGCCGCCGTTGTTGAGCGCCACCGCGACCAGCTTGCCGCCGGGGAAGCCGGCGAACACGAAACCGCCGCGCACCTCCATGTCGAAGGGACCGCGCACGATCAGCGCCGGCGCGGAGCGCGAATAGACCCACTCGCGTTTGCCGTCGCGCGCATCGAAGGCGAAGATGCGGTTGTCGGCGCTGCGCACCACGACGCGGTCGCCGACGACCGCGGGCGGGCTCAGCACTTCGCTGGACACACGCGCGCGCCACAGCACGCGGCCGTCGTTGTCGAGCGTGATCACCTCGCCTTCGGCCGTGCCCACCACCACGCGCTCCCCGTCGCTGCCCACGCCGCCGGTGATGGCGTCGCCGACGTCCACGCGCCAGATCTGCTTGCCGGTCTCCTCTTCCAGGCGTACCACCGTGCCGTCGTAGGCCGCGGCATAGACGCTGCCGCCCGCCACCGCGGGCGCGAGCAGGTAGCCGCGCGAGTCGCCCACGCTCGCCTGCCACAGCGTGCGGACGCTGAGGGATTGCTTGATTTCCGTGAGCGGCGCGCGCCGTTCCTTTTCCGATCTGCCGAACCAGTTGAAGGGATTGAGGGCCGCGCAGCCGGCCAGCGTGCCGGCCATTGCGAGCACGAGCGCGGCGCGGAGGAAAGCGAAACGGCGGCGCATCATGCTTCACCCAGTCCGTCGAG